>JADGHC010000033.1 GCA_019689655.1 Microbispora sp. | reverse complement strand
GGCCATGTGGCGCCGCAGGGTGTAACGGCCCGGATGCAGGCTGCTCTCCTTGGAGCGCATGACCACCTGCTCGACGAACGCCTGGGCGCTGGCGACCACCCCGGCCTTCTCCAGCGTCTTGCCGATCTCGGCGGCGCTCGCGCCCGGCCTGATCTCGACCGTCACGGTCCCGGTGCCCGCGCCGGAGTAGTCGGGAGCCTTGGCGGGTTGCTCGACGACCTCGTGCACGCCGTACGCCACCGCCAGCGCCACCAGGGCGAGCCCCCCGGCGCCGGCGGCCAGCGTCCGCCTCACCGGGCGGTCCCGCCGCTCGCTTCCTCACCTGACGGTGGATCGAGAGGTCTGCCGGGGGGATTGCCGGTGGCGCGCTCGCCGTCGAGCGCGGCCTGCAGCAGCACGACGGCCGCCGCCTGGTCGATCACGTCGCGCTGGTTGCGGGCCTTGACGCCGCTGGCGCGCAGGCCCTGCTGGGCGCTGACCGTGGTGAGCCGTTCGTCCACCAGCCGGATCGGGAGCGGGGCCACCCGGCGGGCCAGCCGCGCGGCGAACTCGCGGGCCGCCCCGGCGGCGTGGCTCTCCCTGCCCGACAGCGACGTGGGCAGCCCGACCACGATCTCGATCGCCTCGTGCTCGGCCGCGATCTGCGCGATCCGCGCCAGGTCGCCGCGGCCGCGCCGTACGGTCTCCACCGGCGTGGCCAGCAGACCCGACGGGTCGCTGCGGGCCACGCCGATGCGGACGGAGCCGACGTCGACCCCGATCCTTACGCCGTGCCTCATCGGCCGGTCACGCCAGCGCGGAGGAGATGGCCTCCTCGACCACGCGAAGCGCCTCATCGATCGCCTCGGGCCGCGTGCCGCCGCCCTGGGCCACATCGTCCTTGCCGCCACCGCCACCCCCGAGTGCCTTGGCGGCGACGCCGACCAGCCGGCCCGCCTTCAGGCCGCGCTCGCGTCCCGCCTCGTTGACCGCGGCGACGACGACCGGCCGGTCGGAGGGGACGCCGGAGACGACGACGACCGCGGCGCGGTCGCCAGGGAATCTGCCGCGCACATCGAGGGCGAGTTTACGCAGGTCGTCGGCGGTGGTGCCATCAGGCGCGCGGTGCGTCACGACCGACACGCCCCGCACGTCGCGGGCCTGCGCGGCCAGCTCGCCCGCCACCGCGAGCACCTGCGCAGAGCGGAGCTTCTCCAGCTCCTTCTCCGCGGCGCGCAGCCGGCCGACGATGCCCCCGATGCGCTCGGGCAGCTCCTCGCGGCGGACCTTGAGCTGCTCGCTGAGCTGGGCGACCAGCACGCTCTCGCGGGCCAGGAACCGGAAGGCGTCGAGGCCGACCAGCGCCTCCACGCGGCGCACGCCCGCGCCGATGGACGACTCGCCGAGCACCTTCACCAGGCCGAGCTGCCCGGAGCTGGCGACGTGCGTGCCGCCGCACAGCTCGCGGGAGTAGTCGCCGACCTCGACCACCCGGACCTCGTCGCCGTACTTCTCGCCGAACAGCGCGAGCGCGCCCATCGCGCGCGCCTCCGCCTGGCTGGTGTAGAAGGCGTTGACCTTGAGGTCGTTGATCAGGACGGCGTTCACCTCGTCTTCGACGTCGCGCAGCACCGACGGCGGGACGGCCCCGGCCGCGGTGAAGTCGAAGCGGAAGCGGCCCGGGGAGTTCTCCGAACCCGCCTGCGCCGCCGACTCGCCGAGGGCGTTGCGGAACCCGCGGTGGACCAGGTGGGTCGCGGTGTGGCTGCGGGAGATCGCGCGGCGCCGCTCCAGGTCGATGTCGGCCTGCGCCTGGTCGCCGACGCGCACCTCGCCGGTGCGCACCTTGCCGCGGTGCACGATCAGGCCCGCCACCGGCGACTGGACGTCCACGACCTCGATCTCCGCGCCCCCGGTGCGGATGACGCCCTGGTCGGCGAGCTGGCCGCCGCCCTCGGCGTAGAACGGGGTGCGGTCGAGCACGACCTCCAGCGTGGTCCCCTCGCCGGCGGCGGGGACGGACGCGCCGTCCACGAGCAGGCCGATGACGTTGGCCTCGGCCGTGGTGTGGTCGTAGCCGATGAACTCCACCCTCCCGGACTTCTCCAGGATGCCGGTGAACACCGAGATGTCGGCGTTGCCGGTCTTCTTCGCCGCGGCGTCGGCCTTGGCGCGGTCCCGCTGCTCCTTCATGAGCCGGCGGAAGCCCTCCTCGTCGACCTGGAGGCCCTGCTCGGCCGCCATCTCCAGGGTGAGGTCGATCGGGAAGCCGTAGGTGTCGTGGAGCTGGAACGCCTGCTGGCCGCTGAGCGTCGTCAGGCCCTTGCGCTTGGTCTCCTCCACCGCGACGTCGAAGATCGCCGTACCGGTGCGCAGCGTGCCGAGGAACGACGCCTCCTCGGCGTCGATGACCGTGTGGATGTTGGCGGCGTTGACCTTCAGCTCGGGGTACTGCTCGCCCATCACGTCGATGGTGACGGCGGTGAGCGCGTGCATGTGCCGCTCCTCGCCCGCGCCGAGCAGGCGGAGGTTGCGGATCGCGCGGCGCAGCATGCGGCGCAGCACGTAGCCGCGGCCCTCGTTGGAGGGCAGCACGCCGTCGCCGACGAGCATGACGCCCGCCCGCATGTGGTCGGCGATCACCCGCAGCGATATGTCCGCGCGCTTGTCGCGCCCGTAGCGGGACCGGGTGAGCTCGGCCGCCGTGTCGAGGATCTTGTACGTCGTGTCGATCTCGTAGATGTTGTCGACGCCCTGCAGGATGGCCGCCATGCGCTCCAGGCCCATGCCGGTGTCGATGTTCTTGGCCGGCAGCTCGCCCGCCACGTCGAAGTCGGTCTTGCTGCGGACCTTGCTGAGCTGGTACTGCATGAAGACGAGGTTCCAGACCTCGAGGTAGCGGTTCTCGTCGGCGATCGGCCCGCCCTCGCGGCCGTACTCGGGGCCGCGGTCGTAGTAGATCTCCGAGCACGGCCCGCCGGGCCCGGGGACGCCCATGTGCCAGTAGTTGTCGGCCAGGCCGCGGCGCTGGATGCGCTCGAGAGGCAGGCCGATCTTCCGGTGCCAGATGTCCTGGGCCTCGTCGTCGTCCAGGTAGACCGTCACCCACAGGCGGTCCTCGGGGAAGCCGAAGCCGCCGTCGGACTCGGGCCGGGTCAGCAGCTCCCAGGCGAAGGGGATCGCCCCCTCCTTGAAGTAGTCGCCGAAGGAGAAGTTGCCCAGCATCTGGAAGAAGCTGGCGTGCCGGGTGGTCTTGCCGACCTCGTCGATGTCGAGGGTGCGCATGACCTTCTGCACGCTCGTGGCCCTGGAGTACGGCGGCGTCTGCTGCGCCAGGAAGTAGGGCTTGAACGGGACCATCCCCGCGTTCACGAGGAGCAGCGTCGGGTCCTCGGCGACCAGGCTGGCCGAGGGCACGACTGTGTGCCCGCGCTCCTCGAAGAAGCGCAGGAAGCGGCGCGCGATCTCTGCCGACTCCATTTCAGCGGCCGTCCTTTACGTCGTAGATTCTGTTCTTGCCTGTGGTGGTTCCACCAACCGTGTCGAGCCCGAACTCGGCGCGCAACTCGGTTTCCCTGCTCGCCGACAGGCGGCGTACCTCGCCGGCGAAGTCCCTGAGCTGGTCGGCGAGGGTCACCGCGCGGTCGGCGGTGCGCCTGGCCACGTGGTCGGGTCGCAACGTCTGAAGCTTACGCATGGCCCAGAGCGTCAGGAACGCGCCCAGGGACATGTAGAAGAGCCGGCGGATCATCCGCGCGCCCTTCCCGTCACCCGGCGCTCCACGGCGCGCTCGGCCGCGTGCCGCTCGCTGATCCTGTCCCCGGTGCGGGGGCCGCCGCGGGCGACCCTGCGGGCCGGGGCCCTGCGGACGCCGCGCCTGGCCAGCGCCAGGCGGACGCCGTCACGGAAGGCGGAGATCTTGAGCACCGGCCCGGCGAGCAGCGTGGACGCCACGCCGGTGATCTTGACCATGTTGCCGCTCACGTCACGCATGTTCTCCGTGATCTCCTCGGCCGCCACCAGCCGCCGGTTGGCCTCGGACACGGTCCGGCTCATGTCGTCCAGGAGCGGGGCGACGCGGTCGCTCAGCTCGGCCAGCGACTTGCGGGTCTCGGTCAGCAGCCTGGCCAGCCGGACCAGCACCACGACCATGAAGCAGACCAGGATCACCCAGAAAATGGCGACCACGAGGCCCGCCAGCTCTCCCGCGGTAAGCATGTGCCGATCTCCCTAGATCAACGGAGCTGGAATGGCAAGACCTTACCGCGAACGCCCCGCCCGCCGTTCCGCGCCACACAAACGGCCGCGCACGCGACCCGGGCTCAGCCGCCCCGCAGGAAGCTGCGGATCTTCGCCCAGCGCTCGGCGAAGCGCGCCTCCGCGCCGTGCGTGGTCGGCTCGTAGTAGCGGCGCGCCCGCAGCTCCTCCGGCGCGTAGTCCTGGCGTACGAGGCCGTGCTCGAAGTCGTGGGGGTACTGGTAGCCCCTGCCGTGGCCGAGCTTCTTCGCGCCGGGGTAGTGGGCGTCGCGCAGGTGGTCGGGGATGCGGCCCACCATGCCGCGCCGCACGTCGTCGCAGGCCGCGCCGATCGCCTTCACCACCGCGTTCGACTTCGGCGCCAGCGCGCAGTGGATGACCGCCTGGGCGAGGTTGATCCTGCCCTCGGGCAGGCCGATGAACTCCACGGCCTGCGCGGCGGCCACCGCGACCTGCAGGCACGTGGGGTCGGCCATCCCCACGTCCTCACTGGCGAAGATCACGATCCGGCGGGCGATGAACCGCGGGTCCTCCCCCGCCTCCACCATCCGCGCGAGGTAGTGCAGCGCCGCGTCGGCGTCCGAGCCCCGCATGCTCTTGATGAACGCGCTGACCACGTCGTAGTGCTGGTCGCCCTGCCGGTCGTAGCGCACGGCCGCCTTGTCGACGGCCTTCTCCACGACCTCCACCGTGACGTCGTCGGCGAGCATCGCCGCCGCCTCGAGGTAGGTCAGCGAGCGCCGCGCGTCGCCGCCGGCCAGCCGTACGAGCTGGTCGAGGGCGTCGGGGCGCAGCGTGACGCGCCCGCCGAGGCCGCGCGGGTCGGCCACCGCGCGCTCCAGCACGGCGCGCACGTCGTCTTCGGCCAGCGGCTCCAGCGTGAGCAGCAGCGAGCGGGACAGCAGCGGGGAGATCACCGAGAAGAACGGGTTCTCCGTCGTCGCGCCGATGAACGTCACCCAGCGGTTCTCCACGGCGGGCAGCAGCGCGTCCTGCTGCGCCTTGTTGAACCGGTGCACCTCGTCCACGAACAGCACGGTCTGCCTGCCGGTCATGCCGAGCTCGCGGCGGGCCTGGTCGATCGCGGCACGCACGTCCTTGACCCCGGCGGAGACGGCGGAGATCTCCACGAACCTCCGCTTGGTCGCGCCCGCCACGACGTAGGCCAGCGTGGTCTTGCCGGTGCCCGGGGGTCCCCACAGGAACAGCGACATCGGGGCGTCGCTCTCCACCAGGCGACGCAGCGGGGTGCCGGGTCCCAGCAGGTGCCGCTGGCCGATCACCTCCTCCAGCGACCGCGGACGCATCCGCACGGCCAGCGGCTCCCGGCCCCGGTGCGCCTCCTCGGCGGCCGAATCGAACAGGCTCTCCACATGGCCGACATTACCGTCAGGCGCCCCACACGGCCGTCGCACCCGTGTGCCCGGTCCGTACGACGTAGTAGCCGGCGGCGACGGCGAGGATCACGGCGGCGGCCGACGCGACCAGGACGACGGCCCGCGAGCCGGCGCCCTCCGGGGCGCGGCGGGACCGGGTGAGCCACACCATCAGCAGCGCCGCGACCGCGAGGAGCGCGGTGACCGGCACGAGGACGTCGGCGAAGCCGGAGTGCACCTCGATCGCGGCGGAGGGCCGCCCCTGGAACAGCCGCCGCTCCAGCGCCTCCCCGCTCTCCTTGGCCGCGTACACCGAGCCGGGGGCCGCCAGGGCCGTCAGGACCAGGGCCCAGTCGAGTTTGTGCCGCAGCCGCGGCAGGACCGCGTACGCGATCGACAGCGCCACGAGCAGCGGCGTGAAGATCACCGCGGCGTGGACGATGAGAGCATGGGCGGGGAGCCCGAAGACCTGGTCGAACATCGAATATCGCTCCTGACACGACAATCCGGGGCACGGCGTTCGAGGCCGTACCTCCTGAACGGATCCGGTCGGCAGGAGGTTCGCAGGCAGATCTGAGAGCAAGATGAGCGCAAACCTTGCTGATACCCCTGGGACGGCTGTTTTACACGAAGCCGACGGGATCACGGATAGAGTGACGCAGCAGTCGCAGCAGTAGGAAAAGGGAAGGCATAGCGGTGACCGACACTGATCGGCAGAAGCAACCGGCTTCGCGCGTGAGCACGACCGGGCGCGCGACCACACCCCGTCGCCGCCTCGGCGGCACCCTCGGCGCCGGGCTCGGGCTCCTCGCGCTGGCGGGCGGCCTGGTGGCCTGCAGTGACGGCTCGGCCGGCAACTCTGCCCAGTCCAGCCCCTCGGCCTCCGCCTCGGCTTCCTCGAACGGTCCCACCGTGGAGCACACCGAGCTGGCGCCGCCCACGCCGACGGCCGCGCCCACCGACCTGCGCCAGGTCACCTGCAAGTACCGCAAGGACGACACCGGCAGCCCGTCGAAGTTCGTGGGCTATCCCCCGAGCAAGCTGTCCCGGCGGGTCATGCACGCCAAGAAGATGATCATCAGGACCAACCGGGGTGAGATCGTCATCGACCTGGCCACGAAGGACGTGCCCTGCGCGGTGAACTCCCTCGCGTTCCTGGCGAGCAAGAACTTCTACGACAACACCGTCTGCCACCGCCTCGCGACGGTGGAGACCGTCGGCCTCGGCATGCTGCAGTGCGGCGACCCGCTGGCCACGGGCGACGGCAAGCGCAAGGAGGACGGCGAGGGCGGCCCCGGCTACCTGTTCGACGACGAGAACCTCGGCGGCCTGCCGCTCAGCCGCGGCACGGTCGGGCTGGCCCAGGCCTCGGAGGACGCCAACTCCAACGGCAGCCAGTTCTTCATCTCGTTCAGCGACGAGAACACCCAGCTGACCGCCGCGGGCGCCGCGTTCACCATGATCGGCGTGGTGAGCAAGGGGATGGACGTCATCGACAAGATCGCCAGAGGGGGCATCATCCCCTTCAACGGCGACCCCACCGCCGACGTGCGCGGCGAGGGCTCCAACGCGCCCAAGATGAAGGTCGTCATCAAGGACCTGACCATCGTCTGATCCGCCCCCGGGCATGCGAACGGCCCCCGCGATCCGTGTCGCGGGGGCCGTCGCGCGTTCTACTGGGCTACTGGGCCGATTCGGGCTTGCCGGTCTTCGGCGCGGCGTCCACGCCGGCCTCCTTGCGCTGCTCGCTCGTGATCGGCGTGGGCGCGCCGGTCAGCGGGTCGAAGCCGGACGCGGTCTTCGGGAACGCGATCACGTCCCGGATCGACTCGCCGCCCGCGAGCAGCATGCAGATGCGGTCCCAGCCGTAGGCGATGCCGCCGTGCGGCGGCGGGCCGTACTTGAACGCCTCGAGCAGCCAGCCGAACTTGTTCTCGGCCTCCTCCTTGGAGATGCCGAGCACGTCGAACACGCGCTGCTGCATCTCGGCCCGGTGGATACGGATCGAGCCGCCGCCGATCTCCATGCCGTTGCAGACCATGTCGTAGGCGTACGCCAGGGCCTCGCCGGGGTTGTCCTGGAAGGTGTCGGCCCACTCCGGCTTCGGCGCGGTGAAGGGGTGGTGGACCGGGGTCCAGCCGCCCTCGCCGTCCTCCTCGAACATGGGGGCGTCGACGACCCACAGGAACGACCACTGCGACTCGTCGATCAGGTTGCAGCGGCGGCCGATCTCCAGGCGGGCCGCGCCGAGCAGGTCGCGGGCGGCCGCGGGCGTGCCGGCCGCGAAGAAGATCGCGTCGCCGGGCTCGGCGCCGGTCTTCGCGGCCAGGCCGGCCAGCTCGGTCTCCGAGAGGTTCTTGGCGACCGGGCCGCCCAGCGTGCCGTCCTCCTGCACCAGCACGTACGCCAGGCCGCGGGCGCCGCGCGACCTGGCCCACTCCTGCCAGCCGTCGAGCTCCCTGCGGGTCTGCGAGGCGCCGCCGGGCATCACGACCGCGCCCACGTACGGCGCCTGGAACACGCGGAAGGAGGTGCCGGCGAAGTAGTCCGTGAGGTCGGTCAGCTCGACGCCGAAGCGCAGGTCGGGCTTGTCCGAGCCGTACCGCGCCATCGCCTCGGCGTAGGTCATCCGGGGCAGCGGCGTGGGCAGCTCGTAGCCGATGATCTCCTTCCAGATCCGCCCGATGAGCGCCTCGCCCAGCTCGATGACGTCGTCCTGGTCCACGAACGACATCTCGATGTCGATCTGGGTGAACTCGGGCTGCCGGTCGGCCCGCAGGTCCTCGTCCCGGAAGCAGCGGGCGAGCTGGTAGTAGCGCTCCAGGCCGGAGACCATGAGGAGCTGCTTGAACAGCTGCGGCGACTGCGGCAGCGCGTACCAGTTGCCCGGCTGGAGCCGTACGGGCACCAGGAAGTCGCGGGCACCCTCGGGCGTGGAGCGGGTCAGGTTCGGGGTCTCGACGTAGACGAACCCGCGCTCGCGCATGACCTCGTTGGCCAGGTAGGTCGCCCGGGAGCGGATCCGCAGCGCGTCGGCGATCTTCTGGCGGCGGATGTCGAGGTAGCGGTACTTGAGCCGCGCCTCCTCCGACACGCCCGAGCTGCCCTCGATCGGGAACGGCAGCGGCGCGGACTCGCTGAGCACCTCCACCTCGGAGGCGACGACCTCGATCTCGCCCGTGGGCAGATCGGGGTTCTCGTTGCCTGCCGGGCGCAGGCGAACCTCGCCCACGATCTTCACGCAGTACTCCGCGCGCAGGTCGTGCGCGTGGTCCTCCTCGCGGAAGACCACCTGGGCCGTGCCGGAGGCGTCGCGCAGGTCGATGAAGACCACGCCGCCGTGGTCGCGCCGGCGCGCCACCCATCCGGCGAGCGTCACCTTCTGGCCCGCGTGCTCCTTGCGGAGCGTGCCTGCCTCGTGGGTGCGGATCACGAGAGTTTCCCCTTCAAGAACTCGACGACCTCCGCGAGCGGAACCGCGGTCTGGTCGGCTGTGGTCAGGTCCTTCACTTGCACGGCTCCCGCTGCGATGTCCCGGTCGCCGAGGATGAGCGCGTACCGCGCGCCGCTGCGGTCGGCGGCCTTCATCGCGCCCTTGACGCCGCGGCCGCCGAAGGCCATGTCGACCGCGAGGCCGGCCCGGCGCAGCTCGCTCACCAGCGGGAACACGCGCCGCCTCGCCTCGTCTCCGAGCGGCACGGCGAACACCTGGACGCCGCGGGGCCGCTCGGACAGCAGGCCCTCGGCCTCCATCGCGAGCACGGTGCGGTCCACCCCGAGGGCCCAGCCCACGCTGGGCAGCGGCGGGCCGCCGATCTGCTCGCTCAGCCCGTCGTAACGCCCTCCCCCGCCGACCGCCGACTGGGCGCCCAGGCCGTCGTGCACGAACTCGAAGGTCGTGCGGGTGTAGTAGTCGAGGCCGCGCACCAGCCGGGGGTCGTCCTCGTACGTCACGCCGGCGGCCCTCAGCAGGCTCCTGACCTCCTCGTGGAAGGTCTTGCAGGCCCCGCACAGGTGGTCGGTGACGAGCGGCGCGCCCTCCAGCTGCGCGCGGACCTCCGGGCGCTTGTCGTCGAGCACGCGCAGCGGGTTGATCTCCACCCGCTTGCGGGTGGGCTCATCGAGGTCCAGGCCGCGCAGGAAGTCCTGCAGCGCGGCGCGGTAGGCGGGACGGCACTCCTTGCAGCCGAGCGAGTTCAGCAGCAGCCGGACGCCGCGCAGGCCCAGCGAGGCGTAGCCGTCCATCGCCAGCACGATCAGCTCCGCGTCGAGCGCCGGGTCCTCCGCCCCCAGGGCCTCCGCCCCCACCTGGGAGAAGTGGCGGTAGCGGCCGGCCTGGGCCCGCTCGTAGCGGAAGAAGCTGCCCGAGTACCAGAGCTTGATCGGCAGCGGGCCGCCGTACAGGCCGTGTTCGAGCGCGGCCCGCATCACGCTCGCGGTGCCCTCGGGGCGCAGCGTCAGCGACTGCCCGCCCCGGCTCGTGAACGTGTACATCTCCTTGGTCACGATGTCGGTCGACTCGCCGACGCCGCGGGCGAACAGCGCCGTGTCCTCGAAGGCCGGCGTCTCGATGTAGCCGTAGCCGGCGCGGCGGGCCGGCGCGGCCAGGGCGTCCCGTACGGTGAGAGCCCATTCCGAACGCGGGGGCATCCAGTCGAAGGTGCCCTTGGGCGCCTGAAAGGTCATCACAATCCCCTGGTCGGGCCTGCGTGCGGCGTGACGTCCCTGAGGAAGGGGTTGGTCGCGCGCTCGCGGCCGATGGTCGTCTGAGGTCCGTGGCCGGGCAGGACCGTGGTCTCGTCCGGCAGCGTCAGCGTCTTGGCGAGGCTGCGCAGGATGGCGGCGTAGTCGCCGCCGGGCAGGTCGGTACGGCCGATGGAGCCGGCGAACAGCAGGTCGCCCGAGAACAGGATCTGCGAGTCCTCCGCGGGCGTCCGGAACGTCACCGACCCCCTGGTATGGCCCGGTCTATGCTCGACCGTGAACTCCAGTCCGGCCAGCGACAGCACGGCCCCGTCGGCCAGCTCCCGCACATCGTCGGGCTCGGAAAGTTTCAGGCCGCCGAACACCTGACCGGCCTCCGGCGGGAACCCCTTCGCCGGGTCCGACAGCAGCTCGCGGTCCTCGGGGTGGATCCAGGCGGGCACGTCGCGGGCGCCGCACACCGGGGCCACCGACCACACGTGGTCGATGTGCCCGTGGGTGAGCAGCACCGCGACCGGCTTCAGCCGGTGCTCGCGCAGCAGCGCGTCGAGATCCTCGACGGCGTCCTGACCTGGGTCGATGACCACGCACTCCTCGCCTGCTGCGGGAGCGACGACGTAGCAGTTGGTCTGGAACGACCCTGCGGGAAACCCGGCGACGAGCACGGAAGCGGCCTCTGCGTCTCTACGGATCAATCAAGGATTGCGCGAGCGAATGTAACCGAAGGGTACCGGTGCTGGTCGGCAGGCTGCGAACCAATACCCGTCAGCCGATACGATTCGCCCACCTCAATAGTCATTCTTGGAGCAGTCGAGCCGGATGCTATAGAACGGGCCGCCGTTCCCGGAGCACCTCCCGGGCGTGGCGGGCACGCGCCGGCGAGATCGCGTCCGGGCGCACGACCATGAGAAACAGGACGAGTCGGGAGGTCGAAGTGGTCACCGGCAAGGACCGGCAGAGGCAGCTGGCCCGGGAGCACTACCAGCGGCAGCTGCGGGCACGCGCGGAGCGCCAGCGGAAGGCGCGGCGCAACGCGATCATCGGGACCACCACGGCCGTGGTGGTGGTGATCGGCGGCGTCGTGGCGGCGACGACCGTTCTCGGCAACGACGACGGCGACGCCACGACGGCCTCCGCGTCGGCCAGCGTCAAGCCGGCCGTGAACGACCCCAAGCCGTACGACCCGGCCAAGGGCACCTGTGGCTACGTCCCCGACACGAGCGGCGGGCAGGTCAAGAACGTCGGCATGCCGCCGGAGAAGGTGAGCACCGCACCGGCGACCATGACCATCAAGACCAATTTGGGCAACATCGTCGCGAGGCTGGACACCGAGAAGGCGCCCTGCACGGTCAACTCGTTCAAGTTCCTGGCTTCCAAGAACTACTTCGACAACACCAAGTGCCACCGGATGGGTACGGACTTCCCGATCCTGCAGTGCGGCGACCCGCTGGCCAAGGCCGACGGCAAGAACCCGACCGACGGCCAGGGCGGCCCGGGATACCGCTTCGCCGACGAGAACCTGGTGGGTGCGAAGTACACGCGGGGCGTGCTCGCGATGGCGAACAGCGGCCCGAACACCAACGGCAGCCAGTTCTTCATCGTGTACGGGGACACCGGGCTTTCGCCCAACTACACGCCTTTCGGTACGGTGACCAAAGGACTCGAAATCGTGGACAAGGTCGCCAAGAAGGGCATCATCTCCAGTCCCGGCGGGGACGGCACAGGTGCCCCGAAGCAGCCCGTGGTCATCAAAGACGTGACAATCACCAGCAAGAGCTGACGTAATACAACCAAGGGCACATCGAGCCCTGGAGGCTGATTCAAGTGCGGGAGGACACGGTGAGCACCGACCCGTGGGGCCGGGTAGACGAGGACGGCACCGTCTACGTGCGTACGGCTGAGGGAGAACGGGCCGTCGGGTCCTGGCAGGCCGGTGAACCGGAGGAGGCGCTGGCCTACTACCGCCGGAAGTTCGACGAGCTGGCGGGCCAGGTGCAGCTCCTGGAGCAGCGCGTGCGCAGCACCGACCTCGCGCCGGCCCAGGCCGAGGCGAGCATCAGCAGGCTACGGGAGTCGGTGGCCCAGGCGAACGCGATCGGCGACCTCGCCTCGCTGCAGGATCGGCTGACGGCGCTGAGCGAGCTGGTCGGCAAGCGGCGCGAGGAGCTGCGTGCCGCCCGCGAGCAGGCCAGGGCACACGCACGCGAGGTGAAGGAGCGCATCGTCGCCGAGGCCGAGCGCATCGCCGAGGAGACGACGCACTGGAAGTCCGGCGGCGAGCGGCTGCGCCAGCTCGTCGAGGAGTGGAAGGCCGCCGAACGGGTCGACCGGGCCACCGAGGCCACGCTGTGGAAGCGGCTGTCCGCGGCCCGTACGGCCTTCGCCAAGCGGCGCAAGGCGTACTTCTCCTCGCTCGACCAGCAGCGCGACGCGGTGCGCGGCGTCAAGGAGCGCATCGTGAGCGAGGCGGAGGCGCTGGCGGATTCGACGGAGTGGAACGCCACCGCGGCGGCCTACCGGGAGCTCATGCGCCAGTGGAAGGCCGCGGGCCGTGCCTCCCGCGAGGTCGAAGACGAGCTGTGGGCGCGCTTCAAGGCCGCCCAGGACCAGTTCTTCCAGGCCCGCTCGGCGGCGTTCGCGGAGCGGGACGCCTCCTTCGCGGCCAACGCCGAGGTGAAGGAGGCCCTGCTGGCGGAGGCCGAGAAGCTGCTGCCGGTGACCGACGCCCGGGCCGCCCGGACGGCGCTGCGGGGCATCCTGGAGCGCTGGGAGGCCGTCGGCCCGGTGCCGCGCGACCAGCGCGACCGCCTGGAGGGCGGGCTGCGCAAGGTCGACGACGCGGTCCGCAAGGCCGAGGAGCTGGAGTGGAAGCGCTCCAACCCCGAGGCCAGGGCCCGCGCCCAGGACACCGTCAACCAGCTCCGCAGGTCCATCGAGCAGCTGGAGGCGCGCCTGGCCAAGGCCCAGGCGGCCGGCCGGGACAAGGAGGCCAAGGAGGCGGAGGAGGCGCTGGCGGCCCGCCGCTCCTGGCTCCAGGAGGCGGAGCGCACGCTCGCCGAGTTCTCCTGATCCGGCCCCGCTCCGGCGGCAGACCCGGCTCCCGCCCCGGCGGGAGCGACGACGCCCCGATCCCGGCGTGACCGGCCGTCGCGCCGGGATCGGCGTCCGTGCCCGCCGTCTCGGACCGCCGTCTCGGACCGCCGTCTCGGACCGCCGCCGGGGACCCGGCGTCGCGCCCCGGCTAGCTGGTCACGCGGTAGACGTCGTAGACGCCCGCGACGCTGCGCACCGCCTTGAGCACGTGGCCCAGGTGCTTGGGGTCGCCCATCTCGAAGGTGAACTTGCTGATCGCCACCCGGTCGCGGCTGGTCGTCACCGAGGCCGACAGGATGTTCACGTGCTGGTCGGACAGGGTCCGGGTGACGTCCGACAGCAGGCGCGGCCGGTCGAGCGCCTCCACCTGGATGGCCACGAGGAAGACCGAGTCGTCCCCGGGCGACCAGGAGACCTCCACCAGCCGGTCGGGGTAGGCGCTGAGCTGCTGGACGTTGGGGCAGTTGGTGCGGTGCACGGACACGCCGTGCCCCCGCGTGACGAACCCGATGATCTCGTCTCCCGGCACCGGGGTGCAGCAGCGCGACAGGCGGACCCACACGTCCGGGTCCCCCGCGACTATCACGCCGGCGTTGGAATTGGCCCTGGGACGGCCCTTGAGCCGCGTGGGCACCTGGGCCTCGGCGATGTCCTCCTCGGCCCCCTCGACGCCTCCCAGGGCCTGTACGAGCTTGTCCACGACCGACTGGGCGGTGAGGTGCCCTTCGCCCACGGCCGCGTACAAGGCCGAGACGTCGGCGTAGCGCAGGTCCCGCGCCAGGGCCAGCAGCGCCTCGCCGGACATCAGCCGCTGCAGCGGCAGGCCCTGCTTGCGCATGGCCCGCCCGATCGCCTCCTTGCCCGCCTCGATGGCGGTCTCGCGGCGCTCCTTGGTGAACCACTGGCGGATCTTGTTGCGGGCCCGGCCGCTCTTGACGAACTTGAGCCAGTCCCTCGACGGGCCCGCGTCCGGCGACTTCGACGTGAAGATCTCGACGGTGTCGCCGTTCCCCAGGCGAGACTCCAGGGGAACCAGCCTGCCGTTCACCCGCGCGCCGATACATCGGTGGCCCACCTCGGTGTGCACGGCGTACGCGAAGTCGACCGGGGTGGCGCCCTCGGGCAGGGCGATCACCTGGCCGCGCGGGGTGAAGACGAACACCTCCGACACCGACAGGTCGAAGCGCAGCGACTCCAGGAACTCCCCGGGGTCGGAGGTCTCCTTCTGCCAGTCGAGCAGCTGGCGGAGCCAGGCCATGTCGTTGACCTGCTTGACCTTGCCGGGACCGGCCCCGGTCATCTCCTCCTTGTACTTCCAGTGCGCGGCCACGCCGTACTCGGCCCGGTTGTGCATGGCGTGGGTGCGGATCTGCAGCTCGATGGCCTTGCCCTCGGGTCCCATGACCGTCGTGTGGAGCGACTGGTACATGTTGAACTTGGGCATGGCGATGTAGTCCTTGAACCGCCCCGGCACCGGCTTCCACCTGGCGTGGATCGTTCCGAGCGCGGCATAGCAGTCGCGGACCGTGTCGACCAGGACGCGGATGCCCACCAGGTCGTAGATGTCGTCGAAGGCCACGCCCTTGGCGATCATCTTCTGGTAGATCGAGTAGTAGTGCTTGGGCCGGCCCCGCACGGTCGCCTTGATCTTCGCCTCGCGCAGATCGGCGGAGACCTTCTCGATGACCTCCTGCAGGAACAGGTCGCGGCGCGGCGCGCGCTCCGACACCATCCGGGCGATCTCGTCGTATCGCTTGGGGTAGAGCATGGCGAACGCGAGGTCCTCCAGCTCCCACTTGATGGTGTTCATGCCGAGCCGGTGGGCCAGCGGCGCGAAGATCTCCAGCGTCTCGCGGGACTTCTGCTGGCGCTTGTGCTCGGGCATGTAGCGCATGGTCCGCATGTTGTGCAGCCGGTCGGCCAGTTTGATCACCAGCACGCGGATGTCGCGCGACATCGCCACGACCATCTTGCGCACGGTCTCGGCCTGCGCCGCGTCGCCGAACTTGACCTTGTCGAGCTTGGTGACGCCGTCGACGAGCAACGCGATGTTGTCGCCGAAGTCGGCTCGTAACTCGTCGAGGCTGTAGGCGGTGTCCTCGACCGTGTCGTGCAGCAGCGCCGCGCACAGCGTCTCGTCGTCCGTGCCCAGCTCCGCCAGGATCGTCGCCACCGCGAGCGGGTGGGTGATGTACGGATCGCCGCTCTTGCGCTTCTGGTCACGGTGATGGTAGGCGGCGACGTCGTACGCGCGCTCGATCAACCGCAGGTCTGCCTTGGGATGGGTGGCACGGACCGTCTTGAAGAGCGGTTCCAACACCGGATTCATAGCACCCCACTGCCCCCCGAAACGGGCAAGCCTCCGTCGCGTGGCCGACGACGCCGGCCTGTCCTCCGGGCCCGCCGCGGTGTCGCGCGCCGCGTCGGGGGGCACGTCGGCGACGGGCTCGGGGGCGTCGCGGGAGACCACTCCGCGATCGACCCGCGTGCTGCCGGGTACGACCACATCACGGGGCACACAGACTCCTTACGTCGAGTCCAGATTCCACAGTGTATCCGCGCTGCCACAGCGCTCTCGGCCACCCGCCCCCGGCCGTCGCGACCGCCCCCCTTTCAGACGGTGAGCAGAGTGCGGACGTCCAGATCCGGCAGCCGGTCGCGGCCGGACAGGAAGGACAGCTCCATCAGGAAGGACGCGGCCACGACCTCCGCGCCCGCCCTCCTGACCAGCTCCACGGCCGCCCGGGCCGTGCCGCCCGTGGCGAGGACGTCGTCCACGATCAGGACCCGGTCGCCGGGGTCGAAGGCGTCGGCGTGCACCTCGATCGTCGCGGAGCCGTACTCCAGATCATAGGACTCCGCATACGTGTCGGCCGGTAGCTTGCCCTTTTTGCGTACCGGGACGAACCCCGCGCCGCTGCGGTAGGCCACCGGCGCGGCGAGGATGAAACCCCGCGCCTCGATGCCGACCACCTTGTCGAACTCCAGGCCGTCCCCGAGTTCGTCCACCACTTGCGCGAAGGCCGCGTGGTCCGCCAGCAACGGGGTGATGTCCTTGAAGATGATGCCCGGTTTGGGGTAGTCCGGGACATCCCTGATGAGAGCCGTCCAGTCAGTCACGACGCCCACCCTAGTGGGATCCCGGGAACGCGAAAGCGCCCCCGGAACGGCGAATTCCGGGGGCGCCTGGGACGAGCCCGGGTCAGCGCTTCTTGCGCTTTTGCTGCGTGGTGGCGGCGTTCTGCGAGCCGGCGGAGACGGGCTCCTTGGCCGTGCGGGCGGCCTTGGCGGCGGCGGCCTCCTTGGCGTGCACCCGCTGGGCCAGCGCCTGCCACTTGGGCTCCCGCTCCTTGAGCGTGACCAGGATCGGCGTCGCCACGCACAGGGACGAGTAGGTGCCGACGATCATGCCGACGAACAGCGCCAGCGACAGGTCCTTCAGCGTGCCCGCGCCGAGCAGCGTGGTGCCGATGAACAGGATCGCCGCCACCGGCAGGATCGCCACCAGCGAGGTGTTCAGCGACCGGATCAGCGTGTGGCTGAGCGCGTCGTTGGCGGCCTGCGTGTAGGTCATCTTCGCGCTCGTGCCGAGCTTGCTCGTGACCTCCTTGATCATGTCGAAGACGACGACCGCGTCGTACAGCGAGTAACCGAGGATCGTGAGGAAGCCGAGCATGGTCGCCGGGGTGACCTCGAAGCCCGACCAGGCGTAGACGCCCGCGGTGATCACGAGGTCGTGGAAGAGGGCGACGATCGCCGCCAGGGCCATCCGCCACTCGAAGGCCACCGACAGGTACAGCATGATCGCGATCATGAAGACCGCGAGGCCCATCCAGGCCTTCTGGGAGACCTCGCCACCCCAGGTCGCGCCGATGACCTGGGAGCTGACCTCCTCCTGCTGGATCCCGAACTTCCGGGCGACCGCCTGCTGGACCTTGGTCACCTCCTCGGCCTTGAGGCTCTCGGTGGTGACCCGCCAGTTGGGCCCGGCCTGCTGCACGATGACCTGGTGGACGCCGGCGTCCGAGACGGTCCCGCGGACCTGCTCGATGCTGGAGCCGGGCGTGCGGGTGAAGTCGAAGACCGATCCGCCGCGGAACTCCACGCCCAGGTTCAGCCCGTTCAGCACCAGGCCCACGACGGAGACCACCAGCAGGAAAACCGACAGGCTGTACCAGATCTTGCGCTTGCCGACGAAGTCGATGTTGATGTCGCCGCGGTACAGGCGGCTGATCACTCCCGCCATCACGCCTCCTGCAGGGTCTGCTCGGCGGGGCTGGTGCGGCCCATGCGCTCCGCGTCGAGTCCGGACAGCTTGTGGCCCTTCGCGAAGAACCGCAACCGCGCCACAAGCGACATCACCGGCTTGGTGAACAGGAACACCACCACGATGTCGATGAGCGTGGTCAGGCCCATCGCGAACGCGAAGCCGGCGACGTCGCCGACCGCGAGGAAGTAGAGCACCACCGCGGCGATGAACATGACGGCGTCGGCGACCAGGATGGTGCGCCGGGCGCGCCGCCAGGCCACCTCGACCGCCGAGCGCAGCGTACGGCGGCCCTCCTTCATCTCGTCGCGGATCCGTTCGAAGTAGACGATGAACGAGTCCGCGGTGATGCCGATCGAGACCACCAGACCGATGATGTGCGGCAGCGAGAGCCGGAAGCCGGCGTTGTGGCTCAGCACGTCCACCGTCAGGTACGTGACCACGGTGGCCACACACAGGCTGGCCATGCCGATGAGCCCGAGGCCGCGGTAGTAGAGCAGCAGGTAGAACACGACGACGATCAGGCCGAGCGCGCCGGAGATCAGGCCGCCGTTGAGCTGGTCCTGGCCGAGCGTCGAGGAGACGGACACGACCGAGCTCTGCTGGAACTTCAGCGGCAGCGCGCCGTACTTGAGCTGGTCGGCCAGCTCGGTGGCGGTCTGCTGGGTGAAGCCGCCGGAGATCCTGGCGCTGCCTCCCGGGATCGCCTCCTCGATCGTCGGGGCGACGATGACGACGCCGTCCAGCACGTTGGCGAGCTGGTTGCGCGGGGCCGGCAGGCTCGTGATGCGCCGGGTGATGTCGGCGAACTGCGAGGCGCCCTTCGACTTGAAGTTGACCTGGACGATCCACTCACCCGTGGTGGGGTCGGTGCCCGCCTGCGCCCCGCTGATCTCGGTGCCCTGCACGGCGGCCTTGTCCAGGATGTAGCGGGCCGTGCCGTCGTCACTGCAGGCGACGATCTGCTTGTTCGGGTCGTCGGGGGCGCCCTGGCCGCGGTTCTTGGCGGTGCAGTCGATCTTGCGGAACTCGTCGAGCAGCGCGGGGTCGATGCCGCTGGTGTCCTGACCGGCCAGCGGGTCGCCGGAGTCCTGCGGAGTGGGCGTCGGCGACGGGCTGGCGGCGGCCGACGGCGAGGCATCGGCCCGGGCGTGCCGCGCGCCCGCCCTGCGGTGAGTGGTGGCCCGGTGCGAAGCGTTCGGATCCGGCGACGGCGCCGTCAGCGCCTCCGACAGCGCGCGGCCCGCGGGAGAGGCGTTCCCGCTCGGGGTCTTGCTCTCCCCCGCCGGCGACGACGCTCCGGGGGTGGCCGTCGCCGGCGCGCTGGGAGACGCACTGGGCGTCGTGGCCGGCTGCTTGGCGGGGGCCACGGCGAGCACCTGGCGCATGCGCAGCTCGGCGGTGGTGGACACCAACCGGAGCGCCTCCTCCCGGCCCGCGCCCGGAATCTGGATCACGATGTTGTCGTTCGACTTCGCGACCTGGGCGTCGGAGATGCCGGTGCCGTTGACGCGCTGCCGGATAATCGTCACGGCACGGTCGAGGCTCTCTTGCGACGGCGCCTTCCCGTCCACCGTGACCGGCGAGAGCGTCACGGTGGTGCCGCCCGCGAGGTCGAGGCCGAACTTGGGGACGAACGCCTTCTGCAGGGCGACCGTCGCGCCCATGACGATGATCAGCACAAGGAGCAGCAGGAGCGTGCGTCCCGGCTTGCTCTGGCTACTAGTCGGTGGGGCCACTGGAGGTCAGTTCTTTCGTCGAAAGGTTGTGATCAGCCTACTCAGGACTGCTTGGTGCTCGTGTCGTCACCGTTCCCCGTGTCGGAACCGTCGGTCACGGTCTCCTCGGCCTCCCCGCCCGTC
This sequence comes from Microbispora sp., assembly GCA_019689655.1. Taxonomy (GTDB): domain Bacteria; phylum Actinomycetota; class Actinomycetes; order Streptosporangiales; family Streptosporangiaceae; genus Microbispora. The sequence goes on along the minus strand of JADGHC010000033.1, from coordinate 2,425 downwards.
ACCTCTTCCGCGGGAGTGACCACCCGGCCGATCGCCGCCTTGACCCAGCGGGTCTCGACGCCGGGCGCCACCTCCAGCACGACGTCGTCGTCCTGGATGGCGACGACCGTGCCGAACAGGCCTGTCGTGGTCATGACCCGGACGCCCGGGGTGAGGGAGTTCTGCATCTGGATCTGCTCCTGCTGCCGCTTGCGCTGGGGGCGGATCAGGAGGAAGTAGAACACCACTACCAGCAAGATCAGTGGCAGAAACGTCCCAAGCGGGTTGTTACCCACGGGGGCCACCCTTCCGTAACGTGATGAACCGGCCTGACGCCGGAGGTCGTTTGTGCGCTTCAGACGCGGGCCACCGCGACGCTTTCTCGTAGTAGGCGTGAGCGGCCAGTCAAGCCACGCAGTGTATGCGAGCCCGCAGAACCCCGGCAACGAACCCACGGTCAGGCGGGCGGGAAAGTTCCCGTTTCATGGGCTTCGCAATCGGTCTGTTATCCCTTTGCCCCGGTTCGCCGCCGGGCCGGCCGCGCCCGGCGTCACGTCTCCTCGAAGAGCGTGGGCGCGAACGCGCCGGCGGCGTCAGGAGGCGGAGTCAAGCCGAGGTGCGCCCAGGCGGCGGCGGTGGCGACCCGGCCCCGCGGCGTGCGGGCCAGCAGCCCCTGCCGCACCAGGAAGGGCTCGGCCACGACCTCGACCGTCTCCGGCTCCTCCCCCACGGCCACCGCCAGCGTCGACAGGCCCACCGGCCCGCCGCCGAACTTGCGCAGCAGCGCGTCGAGCACGGCCCGGTCGAGCCGGTCGAGCCCCTCGGCGTCGACCTCGTACAGGTTGAGCGCGGCCGCCGCGACCTCCCTGGTGATCACCCCCTCCGCGCGGACCTCGGCGAAGTCGCGCACCCGCCGCAGCAGGCGGTTGGCGATGCGGGGCGTGCCGCGCGATCTGCGGGCGATCTCGTGGGCGCCCTCGTCCGGCAGCTCCACCGACAGCAGCCGGGCCGAGCGCCGCAGCACCTGCTCCAGCTCGGCCACTTCGTAGAAGTCCATATGGGCGGTGAAACCGAACCTGTCGCGCAGCGGCGCGGGCAGCAGCCCCGCCCGGGTGGTCGCCCCGACCAGCGTGAACGGGGCGATGTCGAGGGGGATCGAGGTGGCGCCCGGCCCCTTGCCGACGACGATGTCGACCCGGAAGTCCTCCATCGCGAGGTAGAGCATCTCCTCGGCCGGGCGGGACATGCGGTGGATCTCGTCGATGAACAGGACCTCGCCCTCGGTCAGCGTGGACAAGATCGCGGCGAGGTCGCCCGCGCGCTCCAGCGCCGGGCCCGAGGTCATCCGCAGCGGCGCGCCCAGCTCGGCCGCGATGATCATCGCGAGCGTCGTCTTGCCGAGCCCGGGGCCGCCGCTCATCAGGACGTGGTCGGGCGGGCGGTTGCGGCGCCGGGCGCTCTCCAGCACCAGCGAGAGCTGCTCGCGCACCCGGCTCTGCCCGATGAACTCCTCCAGCCGCCGGGGCCGCAGCGCGGCCTCGATCGCCCGCTCGTCGCCCTCCGGTTCCGGCGACACGAGATCCCGCTCGACGCTCACTCGACACCATCCGCTCGGCCTGCCGGGAATGCCCCGATTCCCGATGAAACATTCATCGAACCACCCAGGCCGCGCCCGCCGCTCATCGGACGCTCAGCACGCGCAGGGCGGACTTGAGCAGCGCGGCCACCTGAGGGGCACGGCCGGCCGCGACCTCCGCCTCGGCCTCCGCGGCCACCGCGACGATCGCTTCGTCGGCGTCCCGCGACGAGTAGCCGAGCCCGACCAGCCCCGAGTGGACCTGATCCCGCCAGGAGGGCGCCGCCGCCGCGCCGCCCCGCACCACGCCGGCGGTCCCGGCCGGCGCGCCGAGCTTGTCTTTGAGTTCGAGCACGATGCGCTGCGCGCCCTTCGGGCCGATGCCGGGCACCATCGTGAGGGCCTTGACGTCACCGCTCGCGACCGCGACCCGCAGCGCGTCCGGCGTATGGACCGCGAGCATGGCCAGGGCCAGGCGCGGCCCGACCCCGCTGGCCGTCTGGAGCAGTTCGAAGACGGCGCGCTCGTCGTCGGAGGCGAAGCCGTACAGCGTGAGGGAGTCCTCGCGGACGACGAGCGAGGTGGACAGCCGGGCGGGCTCGCCGGTGCGCAGCGTGGCCAGGGTGCCCGGGGTGCAGTGGACGAGCACCCCGACGCCGCCCACCTCGATCACCGCGCTGTCGGCCCCGATCGCCGCCACCCGGCCCGCAACGGATGCGATCACCGTCTGCTCCCTCCCCCGTCCGCACGCCCGGCCGCGACGTCGCCGGGCTTTCCAGTCCTACCAGAGCCGCCGCGCCCGGCAGGCGCGTACGCGGTCACGGGTCTGTCTCTAATACACATCACCGAGCCCACGAGGCCCTCGGGAAT
>JADGHC010000525.1 GCA_019689655.1 Microbispora sp. | reverse complement strand
CTCAGATCATGAGATGGCAGGGCGGCGTGGCGGGGTCCCGGGTGTTGATCCCGCCTTGTGAACGACGAGCGCGACCCCTGATGATCGTGGGTGTCTAAGCCAGTCGATCAAGAACAGGGGCCGCGCTCGCGTGCCATCTTCCCCCATCGACGTGCTCGTCCGCCACCGCGAGCAGGTCGCGCTGTCCAGCCCGCCGGACGAACTTCCCCAGCTGCCCGCGCTGGCCGAGCTGCTCGATGAGCTGCCCGATCCACGTACCCGCCGGGGCCGCCGCCACCGGCTCGGCCCGTTGCTCGTGGCCTGCCTGCTGGCCGTACTCGCCGGAGCGACCTCGCCGGTGGGCATCGTCAGATAAATCGCCGGGTGCGATCCGGCCCTCCTGGCGCGTATCGGGCTGCCGGCCACGGCTACCCGGCTGGCGGCGACCACGCTGGGCCGCCTGCTGTCCCGGCTGGACGGCGATGCCCTGGACACCGTGACCGGCCACTACCTGACAACACTGGCCCGCCCCGCGCATCCGCCGCCGACGGCCGCTACGCCCTGGTCCAGGTGCAGTTCGACCGCGGGGCCGAGCAGGTGACCGACGCCCAGCGCGCGGCGTACCTGAAGGCCGGCGCCTCCGTGACGGGGCTGCGGGTCGAGCACGGCGGCGAGATCCTGAAGGCCGCGCCGGAAGCGGGCGGGTCGGAAGGGATCGGTGTCCTGATCGCCGCGGTCGTGCTGATCGTCACCTTCGGCTCGCTGGTGGCCGCGGGCATGACCCTGCTGAACGCGCTGATCGGCGTGGGGCCGGAATGGGCGGCCTGTTCGCGCTCAGCGGCGTCGTCGAGCTGACCTCCGTCACGCCGGTGCTGGCGCTGATGCTGGGCCTGACCGTCGGCATCGACTACTCGCTGTTCATCACCTCCCGCTACCGTCAGTTCCTCGCCGAGGGCGTGACGCCGGAGGAGGCCGCGGGCCGGGCGGTCGGCACCGCCGGATCGGCGGTCGTGTTCGCCGGGGCCACCGTGGTCATCGCACTCGCCGGCCTGTCGGTGGTCGGCATCCCGTGCCTGACCGTGATGGGCCTGGCCGCCGCGGGCATCGTGGCCGTCGCCGTGCTGGTCACCCTCACGCTGCTGCCCGCCTTCCTGTCGTACGCCGGGGCCCGCGTGCTGCCCCGCGGGCAGCGAACCGGCCGGCGTACGGGCGCCGGCGCGGAGGGCTTCGGCCACACCTGGGGACGGGTGGTCACCCGGCTGCGGGTGCCGATCCCGCTGGCCGGGGTCCTCGGTCCCGGCGCGCTCACGCTGCCGGCTCAGGACCTGCGGCTGGCCCTGCCCGACGCCGGCACCGCCGCCCCGGCACCCCGGCCCGCGAGGCCTACGACTTGACCAGCGAGGGCTTCGGCGAGGGCTTCAACGCCCGCCTGATCGCCGTGGTGTCCGCCGCCGACCGCGCGGCCACGACCACCGCCGCCGACCAGGCCGTCCGGCTGATCCGGCAGACCCCCGGGGTGCTGGCCGTGGCCCCGCCGCAGGCGAACGCCGCGGGCACCACCGCGCTGCTGACGATCATCCCCAAGGCGGGGCCCACCGCGGCGGCCACCGAGGACGCCGTCCACGCCATCCGCGCCAAGGTCGCCTCGGCCGCCGGCGCCGAGATCGCCGTCACCGGCGCGACGGCCATGGGCATCGACGTCTCCGGCAAGCTCGCCGACGCGATGCCGGTGTATCTGCTGCTGGTGGTCGGCCTGTCGGTGCTGCTGCTCATGCTGGTCTTCCGCTCGATCCTGGTGCCGGTCAAGGCCGCGCTGGGCTTCCTGCTCACCGTCGGCTCGGCCTTCGGCGTCACCGTGACGATCTTCCAGAAGGGTCACCTCGCCGAACTGCTGGGCGTGGACGTGCCGGGGCCGCTGGCCATGGACTACGAGATGTTCCTGGTCTCCCGCATGCGCGAGGACTACGTGCACGGCGACACCCCGCGCCAGGCCACGCTCAACGGCATGGGGCACAACGCGCGGGTCGTCACCGCCGCGGCGCTGATCATGACGGCCGTGTTCGGCGATTTCGTGTTCATGGACGACCCGATCATCACGTCGATAGGCTTCGCGCTGGCCGCCGCCGTGCTCGGCACCGCCCTGGAACGAGTCCACGCCGTGGCCCCCGGTGTGCAGGCCGACACCGCGATCCTGGCCGGCGATCCACGCCCCGCTCTCATTGAGGCCGCCGCGGACGCCGAGCTCCTGGTGCTCGGCAACCACGGGCTCGCGGCTTCCGCGGCCTGCCGCTCGGCTCGGTCGCGTACGGCGTGGCGGGCCAGGCTTCGTGCGATGTGGCCGTCGTGCGGGAGGTGCCCGCGGCTGTGCGCCCGGAGATCGTGGCGGGAATCGACAGATCCCCCGCCGGTGCGAAGGTGCTGGACCGCTCCCGCGGTCACGGCGAGTTCACCGGCCTGCTCCTCGGCTCGGTGTGCCAGGCCATGCTCCACTACGCGACGTGCCCCGTGATCGTGGTCCGCGCCCCACCGGCCGGCTGAGCATGCGAACGCCCCCGGCGGCCCGGATGGCGGCCGGGGGCGTCGACGGCGTCCTACGCGCTCTTGCGCCGCTGCTCGCGCAGAATGGCGAGGCGCTCGTTCAGCACCTCTTCGAGGTCCTCGATCGAGCGACGCTCAAGCAGCATGTCCCAGTGCGTCCGCGGGGGCTTCACCTTCTTCTGCTGGGGCTGCTCGGCGTCAACCCGCAGCGCCGTGCTGCCGCAATGACGGCACTCCCAGGTCGTGGGGATTTCGGCCTCGATGGCAAGCGGAACGGTGGTGAGATGGCCCTTGGGGCACGTGTAGGACACCTCCTGGCGCGGGGCCAGATCGGTGTTGCGGTCGTTCTCGTAGCTGGTCGCGCCGAGCCGGGTACCGCGAAGTGCACGCTCGCCCATGTTCTCAAGCCTCCTGAGGTCCCCGCCTTCGAGGGGTTCGTTCGCCACCGCGTACAACGCCTGATACCGTGTGTGGATTCCCAGCCGAGACCTGATCCAATCGCGCTTTTTCCGTCCCGCTGGTTTTCGGAGGCGGCCGCCGTACGGTCAGATGTGCTCGGGCACCTCGTTGCCCGCCTCGCGGATGGCCCGGGGCAGGTTGACGGTGGTGAGCAGCACGAACCCGATGACGAAGAACACGATCAGCGAGACGATCGCGGACCGGTAGCTGTCGGTGAGCTGCAGCGCCAGCGTGAGCACCAGGGAGCCGAGGAAGGCCGAGCCCTTGTCGCTGATCTGGTAGAGGCTGAAGTACTCCGCCTCGCGCCCGGGCGGGATCACCAGGGAGTACAGCGACCGCGACAGCGCCTGCGTGCCGCCCATGACGATCGCGATGGCGAAGGCGATCGCGTAGAACTGGACCGCCGCGCCCTGCTGCAGGAAGTAGGCCACCCCCACCACGGCCGTCCAGACGACCAGGCTGGCCAGGACCGTGCGCTTGGTCCCGATCCTGGCCGCGAGCCACCCCAGTCCCAGCGCGCCGCCGACCGCGATGAACTGCACCATGAGGATCGCCCCGATCTGGTGCGTCTGGCTGAGCTTCAGCTCCTGGTCGGCGTACGTCGCGGAGAACCCGATGACCGTCTGCACGCCGTCGTTGTAGATCAGGTAGGCCACCAGGAACAGCAGCGTGCGGGGATAGCGCCGCAGATCGGCGATCGTACGGCCGAGCTGGCGGACGCTGCCCGCCACGGCCTTGGCCGCGGTCGCCTCGTGCACGGCCACCCGCCGGTTGCGCAGGCGCAGCATCGGGATGAGCGTGAACGCGCCCCACCACAGGCCGGCCGAGGCCAGGCTGATCCGCACCGCCAGGCCCTCCTCGACCGCGCCGGACAGGTAGAGCACCAGGTTGAGCGCGAGCAGCAGGCCGCCGCCGAGGTAACCGAAGCCCCACCCCCTGCTGGAGACGGCGTCGCGTTCCTCCTCGCCGGAGATCTGCGGCAGGAAGGAGTCGTAGACCACGATCGACGCGCCGAACGCCACGTTGGCGACCAGGAACAACGCGCCGCCGAGCAGGTAGGCGTCGCCAGACACGAGGTAGAAGCCGAGCGTCGCCGCCGCGCCCACATAGGCGAAGAACCCCAGGATCTGCTTCTTGCGGCCGGTGTGGTCGGCCAGCGCGCCGACGACCGGCATGATCACGATCTGCAGCAGCACCGAGATCGTCACCAGGGTGGTGAAGTACGCCTTCGGCCGCAGGTCCAGGCCGAGGAACGACACGAAGCCGTTCTCGCCGCCCGCCGCCGTCGTGGCGACCGAGGTCAGGTACGGCCCGAGGAACACCGTCAGGACGGTCGCCTGGAACGCCGAGTTGGCCCAGTCGTACCAGTACCAGCCGCGCTGCTCGCGCCGTCGCGCGCCGGGGATCTCCTCGTGGACGACCTGGGGAGTGGTCATGGTCTCTCCTCGCGGGGGCGGAACGTCGCCGGGGGATCGGCGAGGC
>JADGHC010000032.1 GCA_019689655.1 Microbispora sp. | reverse complement strand
GCGCCGTCACGGCGCGGCCCCCTTGTCACAACCATCACATGGACGACGTGCGGGGGAAGCGTCCGTAGTAGTCCGCCACGCGGTCCCGGTAGCCCGGGTCGTTCATCGCCGGCTCGTCGAACTCCGGCGCGTTTTTGATCTCCTGTTTCGTACGGCTGACGAAGACCTTGCGATCCTGGAAGTCGATCCTCGTCACGACACTCGCGGGGAGCATGACCTTCCTGCCGAAGATCCACGGACCCGTATCCACGACGATGTAGCTCTGGCCCGCCTCATAGGTGGCCTCGTCCACGGAGCCGATCTTCCCGTCCACGGCCTGCACGTCGTATCCGGCGATGTCCATCTGCTGTCCCATGCCGGACACGGTTTCGGAGTACGACCAGAGATCCGGTGTCATCGTGCTCACTCCCTTCGTCGTCACTCCACGTACCCGAAGGGGAGAAGGGGAACATCCCGGACATGTAACGGGCGGGCATGGTGTGCTTGCGGCGTTTTTCCGCCACGCGCGGCCGCACATGGCGCGGAGCACCTCCGGATACCGCTACTCTTATGGGGGCAGGCGCCGCTAGCTCAGTTGGTCAGAGCAGCTGACTCTTAATCAGCGGGTCCGGGGTTCGAGTCCCTGGCGGCGCACCATGTTTATCCCGTACAACCTGCGGATTCCCGGCGGCGACGCCTCGGGGGCCGCAGGTTTCGTCTTTTCCGGGCAGTCTTCCCGGGCAGCCGTTCCGGGCAGCCGTTCCGGGCGGCGTTTCCGAGGCGGCCGGTGACGCGTGGACGTGGTGCCGCCCGAGCCGAGCGGGACGCCGCGCCCGGCGCCCGGTTACGGTGTGTAGGGTCCGAAGCGGGCCCACGCGGTGAACGCGGCGGCGGCGAAGAGGACGACGGGGAGCGCAATCGCGGCGTACTCGTGCCGCCGGGCATGGAAGATCGCGGCCAACGTCATGACCAGGGCCAGGCCGGTTGCCGCCAGCGGCGTCAGGATCGGTACGACGCCGGTGGCCGCGGGCAGGACGAGCCCGGCCGCTCCGGCCAGCTCGGCGATCCCGATGAGCCGGATCGCCGCGCCGGGGAAGTCCGCGGTCCAGGGCATCCTGGAGATCAGGGTGCTCCTGGGCGGGATGGCCTGTCTCGCGCCGGCCACGACGAAGATCGCTGCGAGGGTGCCCTGCACGGCCCACAGGAAGGCGTCCATGTCACAGGCCCGCCGCGGACACGCCGCCGTCGACGGTGAACACCGCGCCCGTGGTGTAGGCGGACCGGTCCGAGGCCAGGAAGGCGACGAGGTCGGCGATCTCGCGGGGGTGCGCGGCGCGGCCCAGCGGGAACATCGCGGTCAGCTCGGGATAGCGGGACTCGTCGCCGAAGCGGGCGTGGGCCTGGGCCTTCATGAGGGTCAAGATGCGCTCGGTGGCGACGGGACCGGGGTTGACGCCGACGACGCGGATGCCGTCGGCCAGGCTGCGGCCGCCCAGGGCCCGGGTGAAGGTCATCAGCGCCGCGTTGCCGGTGCTGCCCGCGATGTAGTTGGCGTCGGCGCCCTCGCCTGAGGCGCCGATGTTGTTGATGATCACGCCGTGGCCTGCGGCCTTCATCCTGGCGTACATGTGCCGCGTGAGGTTGATGTAACCGAAGACCTTCAGCTCCCAGCCGTGCCGCCAGGCCTGCTCGTCCACCGCGGCGAGCGGCCCGCCGGGGATGTCGCCGGCGTTGTTGACCAGGATGTCCGGGACCGGTACTTCGGCGGCGAACCGGTCGAGCTCATCGCTCTTCCGCAGATCCACCAGGTGCACGGTGGCCGACACGCCGTGCTCGGCGCGCAGGCGGGCGGCGAGTTTGTTCAGTTCGGGCTCGCTGCGTGCGGCGAGGTCGAGGTCGCAGCCCTCTTCGGCGAGCACTTCGGCGATGGCCGCGCCGATGCCCCGGGACGCTCCGGTGATGAGCGCCCGCTTGCCCCGCAGGTTCAAATCCATGACGTCGCCTCACTCTTGTCGGAACCGTCGGTTTCGGTAAAAGCGTTGTCGAAACTGACAGTTTCGTCAAGAGCCGTCGCCCGTACGTGGCTTCGGGGCCGGGTTGCCGCGCGTACGCCGGTCGCGTGAGCGGGCGGAGTGTGTGCGGCGGTGGGGGTGCAAAGGGGTGACGTCTTACGGCCTTTTTCGGCTTTTGGCGCGCAGGTGATGCCGAAACCGCTGGTTCCGTCAAGTGTTATGCTCGGCCGCGTGACCGCAGAGCCGCAGCCTCGTCCGCATACCGGACGACGACGCAATCCGGCCGTCCGGCAGGCCATCCTCGATTGCGCGGCCGACCTGCTGGCCGACAACGACTACTCGGCGGTCTCGATCGACGCCATCGCTCAGGCCGCCGGGGTGAGCAAGCACACCATCTATCGGTGGTGGCCCTCCAAGGGTGCGGTGCTGCTGGAGGCCATGGCGGAGCGCGCCCGGAAACTGACGCCCGGCCTCGACACCGGTGTCTTCGCCGACGATCTGGAGACGTTCCTGGCCGCCACCTTCCGCACCGCCGTGAAGGTGAGCGGGCTGCTGCGCGGCATCATGGCCGAGGCGCAGCGCGACCCGGTGGCGGCCGAGGGGTTACGCCAGTTCACCGCCGGGCGCAGGGAGGAACTGCGCGCCCTGCTCGCCCGCGGGCTCAGGCAGGGCGAGCTGCCCGCGGACAGCGATCTGGACTTGCTGGTCGACCAGTTCTTCGGCCTGATGTGGTATCGCCTGCTGATCGGCCACGCGCCGCTGGATGACACCGTCGCCGCCCGGCTGGTTCGTTCGGTGATCCTGCCGGGCTGAGCGGCGCCGCGGGCGGGAGATGTCGCGGGGTCAGCGATAGATCTCGTACCACTGGTAGGGGATCGACCAATCCCAGTGCTCGGCCTCCTGCTCCTGCTGCTCGCGCGCGAGATGGGCCGCGTCGGGGGCCCAGGTCAGCGTGCAGGCGAAACCAAACTGGGTGGCCCAGCACCGTCCGAGTCGCAGGAACCCCCGTCCTAAGGCGAAGATCATGTGCTTCGCCGGCGAGAACCGCATCGGGCACCACTCCTCGCGTGATCAGGCACGGCTCAATGTGGCCCAGATCACATATACCAGGAAACAAAGATTTAATCCGTCTGACCCGCCATGTAAATGACCGAGGCGGTACGTGACCCACCGCGGTGGTATCCGCCGTAGGCGTGACCTTCCTACGGGCGGATGCCGGGCGTCGCGCCCTCCGTAGACCACCCGGCAGGGCATCGAGGCCGCGCCTCCCGAGCCGGCCGCCTCGCTGCGGGTGGACCTGGCGGGCGTCCTGGAGGAGCTGGGCGACCGCGAGGCGGCGCAGGATGCGACCCGACCACGCCGACCGTGTACGCCCAGACGCTCGTGCGGGCCGGTCGGGTGGACGAGGCCGCCGGGTCTACCTGCGCGTGCCGGAGGCAGGCGATGCCGATCTCGCCGTGCGGGCGATGATCGCGCTGGGGCAGACGTGCCACGACGAGGACGCCGCGCAGGCCCGCGCCTGGTACCGCAGGGCGGTCGAGGAGGCCGAGGGCCACCACCCGCGATGTGCCTGGGCGCGCCGGCCAAGAGCGAGCGCGACTTCCCCGAGGCGCCGGCCCGCCGCCTGCCGGCCAGGGCGGTCGAGACCGGCGACCCGTCGTTCGCCCCGAGGCGGAGGCGCTGCTGAGCAAGATCGGTTGAGCCTCTGCCCTTGCGCCTAATTGAATGACTGTATAACCTCATTCGGTCAAACAAATGAGGTGAGATCGCCGTGAGAAGGGCGGGACGACCCCTGCAGGATCCGGCGCGCAGGCTGGAGCGAGCGCACCGGATTCTCGACGCGGCCGCGGAGCTGATCCTGCGGTGGGGATACGACAAGACCACGATCGACGACGTCGCCCAGCGCGCCGGCGTCGCCAAGGGCACCATCTACCTGCACTGGAAGACCCGCGACGAGCTCTTCGCCGCCCTGCTGCGGCGCGAGCGGGTGCGCATGGTGGACGAGGTGCGCGAGCGGGAGCCCGACGGCGGGTTCGCCACGCCGGGCGAGCTGCTCGGCGCCTTCGCGCTGGCGCTGCTCGGCCGGCCGCTCATGCGGGCCGTGCTGAGCGGCGACTCCGAGGTGCTCGGCAAGCTCGCCCGCCGCAAGCGCGACAGCGGGCCCGCGCTGCCGGTCGGCGGGCCGCTCGACGCCTACGCCGAGGAGCTGGCCGCTATCGGCGCCATCGTGGGAGAGCCGCGTGACCAGGTGATCGTCATCTCCTCGATCGTCTACGGCTTCCTGTTCCTGCCGGACGTCAGGCCCGAGGGCGCCGAGCTCTCGGACGAACGGATCGCCGAGCTGGTCACCGTCACCGTCGATCGGGCACTGGGCATCGCCGGGCCCCCGCCCGGCGAGCGGGAGGCCATGACGCGCGCCACCCGCCGCTTCCTCGACGCCATGGCCGAGGCCGCCCGGCACAAGCTGGCACTCTCCCTGGAGGCATGACGTGCGTGCCGTGCTCCCCCTCGGCGACCCCGCCGCCGACCTCGCCACCGCCGGCGGCAAGGGCGCGTCGCTGGCCCGGCTGAGCAGGGCCGGGCTGCCCGTGCCCGCCGGGTTCCACATCACCACCGCCGCCTACCGGGAGTTCGTCGCCGGATTCCGCGACGAGATCCTGCGGGCCGCCGCCGCCGACCCGGGCTCCATCGCGGCGCTGTTCGCCGACCGCGAGGTGCCCGACCGGCTCGCCGAGCCGATCCTGCGCGCGTACGCGGGGCTCGGCGACGGCGTGGCGGTGGCCGTGCGCTCGTCGGCCACCGCCGAGGACCTGCCCGGCATGTCGTTCGCCGGCCAGCAGGACTCCTACCTCAACGTCAGCGGCCCGGCCGCGCTGCTCGACGCCGTCAGGCGGTGCTGGGCCTCGCTGTGGAACCCCCGCGCCATCGCCTACCGCGACCGGCACGGCGTGCCGCACGACGAGGTGGCGCTGGCCGTGGTCGTCCAGGAGCTGGTGGACGCCGACGCGGCCGGCGTGCTGTTCACCGCCGACCCGGTGAGCGGCGACCGCGGCACGACCGTCATCAACGCCTCGTGGGGGCTCGGCGAGGCCGTCGTCGGCGGGCAGGTCACGCCCGACGTGATCACCGTGCGCGGGGGCCGGGTCGCGCAGGTGCGTACCGGCGACAAGAAGGTCATGACCGTGCGCACCGCCACCGGCACCGAGGACCGCCCGGTCCCCGAGGAGCGGCGCCGCGCGCCCGTGCTGGACGGCGCCGAGGCCGAGACGCTGGCCGGGCTGGGCGCCCGCATCCAGGCGCTGTACGGCGTCCCCATGGACGTCGAGTGGGCCCGGTGCGACGGCGCGTTCGCCATCCTCCAGGCCCGCCCCGTCACCGGCCTTCCCGCGCCTGCCGAGGAGTGGAACGACAGCCTGAAGGGCGAATACCTGTGGACCGGCGGCAACCTGGGCGAGGCCATCCCCGACGTGATGACCCCCATCACCTGGTCGTACGTGCGGCTGTTCATCTCCGAGGCCATGTCGGCCAGCACCCTGCCCGGCTTCGACCTCGTCGGCAACATCGGCGGCCGGTTCTACATGAACCTCAGCGTCGTCCACTCCGTCGCCGCGGCCATGGGCGTGCGGCGCCTGCTCGGTGCGGCCGAGGAGGTCTTCGGCAGGCTGCCGCCCGGCCTGGAGGTGCCGCTGCTCGACCTGTCGCGGTGGGAGATCGTCAAGCGGGTGCTGCCGGTGGCCGTCCGCATCCGCGGCCGCGTCCGCCGCAACCTGCGGTCCATGCGGGCGTTCCTCGCCGCCTCGCCCGCCCGATGCCAGGAGCTGCGCGAACGCGTCGCCGCCGCCGCGACTCCCGGCGAGCTGGCCGGCCTGTGGGAACGCGAGATCAGGCCGTACGCGGTCACCGCCTTCCGGATGCTGGAGGCCGCGGGGCGGCAGGGGAACGCCACCCTCGTCACCACCCGCCGGCGGCTGCGCCGGCTGGCCGGCGACACCGACGCCGAGGCCATGCTGACCGGGGTCAACGCCGACGGCGAGCTGGCCAGCATGGGCCTGCTCACCGGCCTGTCCCGGCTGGCCGCCGGGGAGATCGGCAGGGACGAGTTCGCCCGCGCGTACGGGCATCGCGGGCCTCACGAGTTCGAGGTGTCGATGCCGCGGCCCGGCGAGGACCCCGGGTGGATCGACGCCCAGCTCGCCGGCCTGCGCGACCTGCGGTCAGGCACCGAGGCGCTGCTGGAACGCCAGCGCGCCGCCAGGGAGGAGGCGTGGGCCCGCCTCGCCCGCCGCCATCCCCGCAAGGCGGCTCGGATGCGGGCGCGGGTGCGGCGGTGGAACGCCGTCGTGCGCGACCGGGAGTCCGCCCGTTCCGAGTCGGTGCGCGCGTTCTGGCTGCTGCGGGACTTCACCGTACGGGCGGGCGCGCTGGCCGGGGCCGGTGACGACGTGTTCCACCTGTACCTGGAGGAGCTGCTCGGCCTTCTCGGCGGCGACCGGTCCGTCCTGGAGCGGGTGCCGGGACGGCGGGCCGCCTACGAGCGCTATGCGGCGCTGCCGCCGTACCCGGCGCTGATCGTCGGCCCCTTCGACCCCGTGCGCTGGGCCGCCGACCCCGGGCGCCGCACCGACCTGTACGACGCCCGTGCCTCCATGCCCTCCGTTGCCGAGGGTGGCGCCATCACCGGCTTCCCCGGCGCGCCCGGCGTGGTTGAGGGCGTCGCCCGCGTGATCGCCGCCCCCGAGGACGGCGACCGGCTCAAACCCGGCGAGATCCTCGTCACCACGCTCACCAACGTCGGCTGGACCCCGATGTTCCCCCGCGCCGCCGCGGTCGTCACCGACATGGGGGCGCCGCTGTCGCACGCCTCCATCGTGGCCCGCGAACTCGGCATCCCCGCCGTCGTCGGCACCGGCGAGGCGACCATGCGGATCCGCGACGGCGACCGGATCAGGGTGGACGGCGAGCGCGGCACCGTCGAGGTGCTCGGGTAGCGCGGCTCGAAGTAGTAGGGGCCCTGCTTGGTGCTGGGCGTCAGCCTGCACGGCCCGCGACACAGCGCCTGGGCCTTGGCCTGCGTGTCGGGGTCGAAGGCGCCGCCCGCGTCCCCGGCGGCCGTGGTCAGCAGGCCGCCGAGGCCGAGAGTGCCGATGCCGGTGATGAGCCGCCGCCGACCTGGCCGTTCTCGACGTGCGCCGGAAGCTCGCTGAGTAAGGCGGGCGCGGTGGAGCAGGCTCAGACGACGGATCCGGTGGCGCCATCGGTGAGCTCCCTGAGGATGTCCGCGTGCCCGGCGTGCCGCGCGGTCTCCTCGATCATGTGGACGTAGATCCAGCGCAGCGAGAGCGCGGGGATCTGCTCGTGCGGCACCTCGTGATCGAGGGGGAAGCCCGCGGCGATGCGCCGCGACTCGGCGCAGGCCTGCTCGTACGCCGCGATCAGGGCCTCGATGGTTTCGTCGTCGCCGACGGCGAAACTACTGGCGGCATCCTCCTCCGAAGGAGGCGGCACGGTCGGGTCCTGGGCCAGCACCCGCGCGAACCAGTTCCGCTCCACCACGGTGAGGTGCTTGATCAGCCCGGCCAGTGTCGTCGCCGAGGGCACGTGACGGCGGCGTACGTCCTCCTCGGACAGTCCCCGGGCTTTGCGGACGACCATCGCGCGGAGAAAGTCGAGGAACGCCTCCAGCACCTGCCGCTCGTCGCCCGTGGCGGCGCGTATCACCGCCATCGCCGGTTCGGTCGAAGGAAGAGTGGCCATGCCCGGACCGTATGGAGTGCGGGGAGCACCCGGCAAGAACCGGCTCCCACGCTCTCGGCGAAACCGGCCGCTCCGCCGAAGGCTCGCAGCGGCCGGAAGGCGATGGGGATGAGCCCCTCGGTCCGCCGGTTGCCGGACCGGTACGGCGTGTTTCCCGCCGGGGTGGCGCCGTCAGCCGGAGGAGTCGTCGAAGCGGAGCTCCGAAGTGATGCGGTAGCGGTCGCCGCGATAGATGGACCTGGTGAACTCCACGACCCGGCCGCCGGCCTCGCGGGCCGTACGTTCGATGAGCAGGGCGGGGGCGTGCTGGGGGACGCCGAGCAACTGGGCCTCGGTCTCGTCGGTGACGGTCGGCTCGATGGTCTGGGTCGCGCTGCGGACGTCGATGCCGAACCTCGTGCGCAGGAACTGGTAGAACGACCCGGACACCATGTCGTCGGGCCGCAGGGACTCGACCAGGCGGTGCGGCAGGTGGATGCGCTCGATCGCCATCGGCTCGCCGTCCACCAGGCGCAGCCGTACGACGCGCAGGACCGGGTCGGCGGGGGAGACCCGCAGGCGGTGCGCCAGCCGGGCGGTGGCCGGGGCCGAGTCGAACTCGAGGATGCGGCTGAGCCAGTTCCCCTCGGCGGCGGGGGCGTGGAAGGAGTCGTCGCCGGCCGCGAGGGGCTGGGTGACCTTCCGGCGGCCGGTGAACGTTCCCCGTCCGTGCTCCCGCACGAGCATGCCCTGCCGTACGAGCACGTCGATGGCGGCGCGGAGGGTCGGGCGGGAGACGCCGAGCTCTCGGGACAGGTCGCGTTCCGAGGGGATGGCGGTGCCGGGCTCCTTGTCGGCGATCAGGTCGAGCAGGATGTCCCTGACTCGGTCGCGCTTGAGGCCCGCTGGAAGTCTCTGCACGTCTTCGACCTTACCAGTGCTTGACCACTCCGCCCTGCGTCATGCCGGGAAACCTCCGATATTTCGCCTCTTGACAGTCCGACTGGTTAAGACCACTCTCCTCTCAATGGTTTACCAATAACTGACCAGTGGGAGGGCCGATGAGGTACCGCCTCCTCGCCGCGGCGGCCGCGCTCAGCCTCGCGCTCGCCGGATGCGGTTCGGCGCCGCAGCCGGAGGCGTCCGGCGGCGCCGCGACCACGCTCACCGTGTGGTTCATGCGCGACAGCCTGTCGGACGCGCTCGTGCAGCGGTTCACCGACGACTTCCAGCGGTCGCATCCCGGGATCACCCTGAACGTCCAGATCCAGGAGTGGGACGGCATCGGCCAGAAGGTCACCAGCGCGCTGGCCAGCAAGGACGCTCCGGACGTCATCGAGGTCGGCAACACCCAGGTCGCCGAGTACGCCGCCAGCGGCGGGGTCAGGGACCTCACCGGCAAGGTCGCCGAGCTGGGCGGCTCCGACTGGCTGCCCGGCCTGGCCGAGCCGGGGAAGATCGACGGCAGGCAGTACGGCATCCCCTGGTACGCGGCCAACCGGGTCGTCATCTACAACAAGGACCTGTTCGCCAAGGCCGGCGTCACGCCGCCGAAGACCCGCGACGAGTGGATCGACATCACCACCAAGCTGAACAAGGGCGGCGTGCAGGGCATCTACCTGCCGGGCCAGAACTGGTACACCCTCGCCGGGTTCATCTGGGACGAGGGCGGCGACCTCGCCGTCAAGGAGGGCGACCGCTGGAAGGGCGTGCTCGACACGCCGCAGGCGCTGGCCGGGATGGCCTTCTATCAGCGGCTGCAGGCGCTCGGCAAGGGGCCCAAGGACTCCGACGAGGCCAATCCGCCACAGGCCGACGTGTTCGGCAAGGGCGACGTCGCGCAGATCATCTCGGCTCCCGGCGGGGCGGTCGCGATCGAGAAGGCCAACCCGGGCCTCAAGGGCAAGCTGGGCTTCTTCCCGATCCCCGGCAAGACGGCAGACAAACCGGGCGCCGTCTTCACCGGAGGCTCCGACCTGATCATCCCCGAGGCGTCAGCGCATCCCGACGAGGCGTACGAGGTGGTCAAGGCCCTGGCGGGCGAGAAGTTCCAGCTCGATATGGCCAAGGAGATGAGCTATGTGCCCAACCGCACCTCGTACGCGGGAGCCCTGAGCGGCAACGAGGCCACTGCTGCGATGGCGGCGGGGGCCGCGGTCGGGCACGCCACGCCCAACTCGCCCAACTGGGCGGCCGTGGAGGCCAGAAACGTCATCAAGGAGTACATGACCAAGGTGCTCACCGGTGGCGACGCGGCCACGGCGGCGAAAGCGGCCTCCGAGGCGATCACCACGATCCTCAACGCCACGTCCTGACATGGCGCGCACCCTCGCCCGTACGGCCCGCCGTACCCTCGTGATCCAGCCGAGAATGCGCAGGACCGGCGTGCTGTGGCCGTACCTGCTGGTGGCCCCGGCCCTGGCCGGATTCGTGTGCCTGCTCGTCTACCCGCTGGCCCGCAGCGTCGTGATCTCCTTCCAGCACTTCCGGCTGGGCGAGCTGATCAGGGGCGGGGCGGACTTCGCCGGGTTCGCCAACTACGCCGAGGCCCTCGGCGGGCCGGAGTTCTGGGCGGTCGTACGGCGGACTCTGCTGTGGACCGCCGTCAACGTCGTGCTGATCATGGTGATCGCCACGGCCGTCGCGCTGATGCTGCCGCACCTCGGGCGGCGGATGCGGCTGGCGGTGATGAGCGGGATGGTCCTCACCTGGGCCACGCCGGTGCTGGCCGCGACGACGATCTTCCAGTGGCTCTTCCAGTCGCGGCTCGGGGTGGTCAACTGGCTGCTGGTCCGCCTCGGCTTCGACTCCTTCCGCGGCTACACGTGGTTCGCCGACGGCGGGGCGACCTTCGCGATCCTGGTCGCGCTGGTCGTCTGGCAGTCGGTCCCGTTCGCCGCGCTCACGCTCTACGCCGGGCTGACGACCATCCCCGGGGAGCTGTATGAGGCGGCCCGGATCGACGGGGCGAGCGCCTGGCAGGTGTTCGGGCAGGTCACGTTCCCCATCCTCCGCCCGCTGTTCGGCCTGATCACGTCGCTGGAGATCATCTGGGTCTTCACCTGCTTCGCGCAGATCTGGGCGATCAGCAAGGGCGGCCCCGGCGGGGCCACCGCCACGCTGCCCGTCTACGCGTTCCAGATCGCGCAGTCGCTGCACCGGTACGACCTGGGGTCGGCCGTCTCCACGCTCACCGTGCTGATGCTGCTCACGGTGCTGGTCATCCACCTGCGCCGCATGTTCCGGGAGGAGGGCGGCGCATGAGGTCAGGAGGGCACATGGGGCGCGCAAGGCGCATGAGGCGGGCGGCGCTCAACCTGGCCGCCCTGGGTGTGCTGGCGGTGTCGGTGTTCCCCGTCTACTGGATGGTGATCACCGCGTTCAAGCCGACGGTGGACATCCTGACCGAGACCCCGCGGTTCTGGCCCGCCCGGCCGATCCTCGATCACTTCGCCGCGGCCGTACGGGCCGCCGGCTTCTGGACGTTCTGGCGCAACAGCCTGGCCGTCACCCTCGGCGCGGTGCTGCTGGCGCTGGTCGTGGCGCTGCCCGCCGCGTTCGCCGTGGCCCGGCTGCGCTGGCGGGGGCGGCGCGGGTTCATCCTGATGGTCTTCGTCGCCCAGACCGCGCCCTGGTCGGCGCTGCTCGTGCCGGTCTACATCATCGCCCGCGACGCGAACATGCTCGACCGGCTGCCCACGCTGACGCTGGTGTACTTCGTGACCACGCTGCCGTTCACGATCGTGACGCTGCGCGGCTTCATCGCCGCGGTCCCGCCCGAGCTGGAGGAGGCCGCCCTGATGGACGGGTGCGGCAGGGCCGAGGCGTTCCGCCGGGTGGTGCTGCCGCTGCTCGCGCCGGGCCTGATGTCCACCTCGCTGTTCGGGTTCATCACCGCGTGGAACGAGTTCGCCTTCGCCAACGCGCTCATGATCAAGGACCAGGGCGACCGTACGCTGCCGATCTGGTTGTCCGGGTTCAGCAACGTCTTCGGCACCGACTGGGGCGCCACCATGGCCGCCGCCACGCTGTTCATGCTCCCCGTCCTGCTCGTCTTCCTCGTGCTCCAGCGCCGCGTGTCCTCCGGGATGATCGCGGGCGCGGTGAAGGGATGACCCACATGATGATTCCGCGGCCCCGAGAGGTGGTCGTGCTCGGGGGAACCGTCACGCTCCGCGACGGCCTCGTACGGCACGCGCCCGGCGATCCACGGCTGGGGGAGGAGGGCTACCGGATCGACGTCACCGCGGATGGCGCCGTGCTCGCCGCGGGAGGGCCGGCCGGGCGGTTCTACGGCCTGCGGACCCTGGCGGCGCTCGGCCCCGAGGCGCCGCTGTGCCGGATCGTCGACCGGCCCGCCCACTCCTGGCGCGGGGTGATGCTCGATGTCGCCCGGCACTTCATGCCGAAGGACTTCGTGCTGCGGCTGATCGATCTGCTCGCGGTCCACCGGCTCAACCGGCTGCACCTGCATCTGACCGACGACCAGGGCTGGCGGCTGCAGATCAAGCGCTATCCCCGCCTCACCGAGGTCAGCGGGGAGCACTACACGCAGGAGGACATCAGGGAGATCGTCTCGTACGCCGCCGACCGGTTCGTCACGATCGTGCCGGAGATCGAGATGCCGGGGCATGTCCAGGCGGCCATCGCGGCCTACCCCTGGCTCGGCAACCAGCCGTCGCGCCGCCTGCCGGTCCGTGACACGTGGGGGATCAGCCCGCACGTGTTCAACCTGGAGGAGGCCACCATCGGCTTCTGCCGGGACGTGCTCGACGAGGTCATGGACCTGTTCCCCGGGGAGTACGTCCACCTCGGCGGCGACGAGTGCCCCCCGCTGGAGTGGGAGCGCAGCGAAGCGGCGCTGCGGCGGATCGCCGAGCTCGGGCTGCCGGGCCCGCACGCGGCGCGGGCCTGGTTCACCTCCACCGTCGGCGCGTACGTGACCAGCCGGGGGCGGCGCCCGATCCACTGGTACGACGGGCCCGGCGGCGCGCCCGGCGTGGCGGCCATGACGTGGCTGGACCACGAGAGCGGCCCGCGGGCGGCGCTCGAAGGGTTCGACGTCGTGCTGGCCCCGCACACCAGCACCTACCTCGACTATCCGGCCGACGCCCCGGGGCCGCACGGCCGGATGCTCCCCCTGGCCGACGTCTACGGGTTCACGCCGCCGGCGGACCCCGAGGGCGCCACCGGCCGGATCCTCGGCGTGCAGTGCCAGCTCTGGACCGAGTACATGCCCACGCCCGAACACGTGGAGGCGATGGCGTTCCCCCGGTTGTGCGCCTTCGCCGAGGTGGCGTGGGGCACGGCCGGGGACTACGGCGACTTCCTGCGCAGGCTCACCCCCCACTTGGAGTCCCTGGGGGTCCGGCCGGGGCCGGTCATCCCCTGAACTCCGCACCCACCCCCCACGAAAGGAAGACTGCGGTGTCACGAAAGCTGTTATGGGGCGGTCTCGTGGCCGTCCTGCTGGCCGCGATCGCGGTGGCCCTGCCCGCGCAGGCGGCCCAGTCGCTGCGCCTGCGGTACAAGACCAGCGCGACCGGCGCCACCGCCGACCAGGTGGAGCCGTGGTTCGACCTGGTCAACAGCGGGACCACGGCGGTGCCGCTGAACACCGTGAAGATCCGCTACTACTTCAAAGCGGACTCTCCCGCCCAGCAGTACCGGTTCGCCTGCTCGTGGGCGGTGGTCTCCTGCTCGGTCGTCACCGGCACCTTCCAGACGATCTCGCCGGGCACGGCCACGGCCGACCGCTATCTGGAGGTCGGATTCACCTCGGGCAGCCTGGCGCCCGGCGCCTCGACCGGTGACATGCAGCTGCGCTTCTACCGCTCCGACTGGCAGACGATCCGGCAGAGCGACGACTACTCCTTCGATCCCGCCCGGACGACGTACGGCGACTGGGACAAGGTCACGGTGCACCTGGGCGGCACGCTGGTGTGGGGCACCCCGCCCGAGGGCGTGACCGGCCCCTCGCCGGCGCCGTCGCCCTCGCCGGGCGGGCCGGGCGGTGGCAGCGGGGTCGTCTTCGACGACTTCGCCTACGCCTCCTCGTCGGACCCGCTGATCACCGCCCACCACTGGACCGTACGGACCAACAGCGGCGGCCCCGGCGTCCCCGGGGCGAGCTGGCCGGCGTCCAACATCAGCTTCCCCGTGGTCGGCGGAGGCGACAAGGCCCTGCAACTGCGGGCGGCCACCGACGGCACCGCCGGGGGCACCTCGCACGCCGAGTTCCTGCACCAGCGCAAGTTCTTCGAAGGCACCTACGCCGCGCGGGTGAAGTTCGCCGACGCCCCCGACAGCGGTCCCGACGGGGACGACATCGTGGAGACGTTCTTCACCATCACGCCCCTGGCGTACGACCTCGACCCCGACTACAGCGAGCAGGACTTCGAGTACCTGCCGAACGGCGGCTGGGGCGCGCAGGGCCCGATCATGTACACGACCACCTGGGAGACCTACCGCAACGATCCCTGGCTCGCGGTGAACACGCACACCGAGCGGACCGCGAGCTACGCCGGCTGGCACGACCTGGTGCTCCAGGTATCGGGAGGCGTGGTCAGGTACTACATCGACGGCACGCTGTTCGCCGAGCACGGCGGCGACTACTACCCGGAGACCCCGCAGTCGGTGAACTTCAACCTCTGGTTCATCGGCGGCGGCCTGCTCGGCAGCGCCACCCCGCGCGTCTACACCCAGCAGGTCGACTGGTTCTACTTCAGCAAGAACGAGGTCGTGGCCCCCGCCGATGTCGTGTCCAGGGTGAACGCCTTCCGGAGCGAAGGGACCACGTGGAAGGACACGGTGCCGATGCCGTAGCTCCGCGGCCGATCCCGGCCCGGGTCCCGATGACGGCCGGGGCCCGGGCCCTGACCTATGCCGCCCGGCCCTGGTGCGGGCCCGCCGCCGGGATCGGGTCGCCGATCTCGTGCCGCACGGCGCTGCAGGGGCTCGGCCGAAAAGATTGAGGTCCTGCCGGGCGGGGCAGTGGAGACCGACCGAATCCGCGTAAGGTGCATGCAGCGCGAATGACGGGAGGTACCGATGCGGCTGGAGGCGGTCTTCTTCGACGTCGGAGAGACCCTGGTGGACGAGACCCGCGAGTACGGCACCTGGGCCGACTGGCTGGGCGTCCCCCGGCACACCTTCTCCGCCGTGTTCGGCGCCGTGATCGCGCGCGGGGGTGACTACCGGGAAACCTTCCAGCACTTCCGGCCCGGGTTCGACCTGGACGCCGAGCGGGAGCGCCGGGCCAGGGAAGGGCAGGCGGAGACGTTCGGCGAGGAGAACCTCTACCCCGACGCCCGGCCCTGCCTGGCCGAGCTGCGGGAGATGGGGCTGCGCGTCGGCCTCGCCGGCAACCAGACCGCCCGCGCCGAGACCATCCTGCGCTCCCTCGACCTGCCCGTGGACGTCATCGGCACCTCCGACGGCTGGGGTGTGGAAAAGCCCGACCCGTCCTTCTTCGACCGGCTGGTGGCGGAGGCCGGTCACCCGGCGGGGGCCGTCCTCTATGTGGGCGACCGCCTCGACAACGACATCCGGCCCGCGCAGAAGGCCGGCTTACGCACCGCGCTCGTACGGCGTGGCCCGTGGGGCCACATCCTGCACGACCCGGAGGCGGCCCGGGCGTGCCTGTTCCGGGTCGACTCGCTGGCCGAGCTGCCCGCCCTGATTCGCAAGCACAACGGCGACTGACGCTCAACCTGCCTCGGTGAGGTCGATCGTGGCGGCCAGTTCCGCCGCCACGTCACGCAGGTTCCGTACGGCCTGCCGGTCGCGCGCGGGATGCCAGGCCATGAAGGTCTCGGCCCGCTCTCCGGCGAGCGGCACGAACACGACCCCGCCGCGCCGCAGGCTGCGCGCCGACCGGGCGAGAGGGCGCGTTCGAGCGCCGCGATCTGCTGCGACAGCGTTTGCTGGGCGATGTGGAGCTCCCGTGCGGCGACGGTGAAGCTCGACTGCTCGGCCACGGCGACGAAATACCGCAGATGACGCAGCTCGGGGGTCACAGGCCCTGACTGTAACCACCGCAGGGAACGTGTGTTGGCCGGGCGGAGGTCCCGCGGGCGAAAGTGATCGCACCTGTCGTGAGAACTGAGGAGCACAGCCATGACCGGACGAGTGTGGTTGATCACCGGATGCTCGGCGGGCTTCGGCCGTGAGCTGGCCCGGGCGGCCCTGGAGGCCGGTGACCGGGTGATGGCGACGGCGCGACGCCCCGAGACGCTGGCGGATCTGGTGGGAACGGGCGGCGATCGCGTGCGCGCCGCGCGGCTGGACGTCACCGACGCCGCCTCGATCGACGCGGCGGTGGCCGAGACCCTGTCGGCCTTCGGCCGGATCGACGTCGTGGTGAACAACGCCGGCCACGGGTCGGTGGGGGCGGTCGAAGAGCTCGACATGGCCGACCTGCGCGCGCTGATGGAGGTCATGTTCAAAGCTCAGCCGGGCGACGGGCTTTTCGGAGCTGCCGGGGTGACCGGCGGTCACGGCACCGACCTCATGCCGGGAGCGCCGACCTCGTGCCGGGAGCGCCGACCTCGTGCCGGGAGCGCCGATCTCGTGCCGTAGCCGGGCCGGGGTCGTGGGACCGGTGGAGACCGGGCCGCGCGCGGCGCGCCGGGCCGCCGTCACATCGTGAGCTCGGGGTGCCTGGCGCGGCCCAGGCCGATCAGCCGTTCCTCCAGCTCCCGCGTATGCGCCGCGGCCGGCAGGGCCTTGAGCACGCCGCGGATGCGGTCGTGCCCGGTCGCGTACCACTGCTCCTCCAGCGCGTCGACCGCCTGCCTGAGGTGCTCGGCGGCCTGGTCGCCGTCGGTGGGGGCGTGGGCGGCGGCGAGGTCGGCGAGCAGCACCGAGCGCTGCTTGCCGCCGTTGGGGCCCAGGTCGTCGAGCGCCTTGCGCAGCCGCCGGGCCGCCTCCTCGTGGTTGCCCGCCACCAGCGCGCTGTAACCGGCGAAACCGTCGAGCCTGGCCCGCTCGAAGAAGTCCAGCCAGGACGGGTCGTCGCCCTCCGCGTCGATCATGTGGTCGGCGCGGTCGATGTGCCGCATGCACTCCTTCGGCTCGCCGCAACGGGCCGAGATCTCCGACGCCACGCAGTGGAGCCAGGCCCGGGTCAGCGGGCCGACGCCGTGCCAGGCATGCGCGAACGCCGCGTCGAGCAGGCCCAGGGCGTCCGTACGGTTGCCCTCGAACCCCGGCACGAACGCGGCGTGGGCGAGCACGGCGGCGGCGAGCGGATGGTCCCCGCATTCCCGGGTGGCCGACAGGGCGGTCCGGAACAGCCGTGTGGCGGTGGGGCCGTCGTTCAAGTCGAAGAAGGCGACCCTGCCCGACAGCAGGGCCGAGCGCGCGGCCGCCTCGGCCAGCGTGTGCCGGACGGCGCCCTCCGGCGCTCCCCGCAGCAGGCTCACGCCGAGCCGCGTGTGCGCGATCGACGCCTGGAAGATGTCGTCGGGCGGCGAGGTCCAGTAGAGGGCGGCCTGCTTGTCCACGACCCGGGCGAACGCCTCGGCCGATTCGGCGTCGACCCCGCGCCCGCGTTCCACGGCCGCGGGAAGCCGCTCGCCGCCCTCGCCGAGGAGCGGAGCGAGCACACCCGCACCGAAGAGCCCCCGCAGGAACGTGGAGCGGTCGATGCCGTCTACGGCGATCATGCTCAGCAGCCTCCGTATCTCGTCCACCACCTCCGTGACCGGCCGCATGGCCATCTCGTCGGGGGTGAGCAGTCCCAGTTCGCTCGCGGGCTTGTCGAAGATCATCACGAGATGCTTGCGGTAGCGCGGGTCCGGCCACCGCTCACCGGTCTCCCATCGCCGCACCGTGTTGGCCGTCAGGCCGGTGTCCTTCTCCTCGCACGACCGCATGGACGTACGGATGCGTTCGCACAGCTCCTCGTAGGACCACCCGCGCTGCAGGCGCTCCCACGCGAGCCGGCGGTTCGGCGGATGGCGGTGGTTGGCCGGCATGTCGCACCCCCTCCTCGCACCCGAGCGCACGGTCGCTTCCCGTGCGATCGCATGCACGCTGTGTCAGCGTGACACGCCGACACTACGGGATAATCCGTGTTCGTGTGGCTACTGGCTGTGATTGGACGTCCTCTGGCTGATACTCCAACCGCTTCAAAAGCGCTTGACTTGGCCCACTTCCGCGAGCAGCCGTTGGAGATGGGTGACATGACTACGCTGGAGGACATCGCACGGGCGCATACCGGCTGGATCATCTGGCGGTCGGACGTCGGCCGTTGGTGGGCGACCAGGCGCGGGCCGGTGAACCTCGACGCGATCCGCATGGGATGCGCGATGACGCTCGACGCCGACGACCCCGAGTCTCTCGCCGCCGCTCTGGAGGCCCAGGCCGAGTTGCTCGCGGCCTGCACCGCCGACCCCGCCACGGCCGGTTGATCGGCGTTCGCGCGCCTTGGGGCCCGGCCGATGGCCGCCCGGAACTCGGCCCGCGGCGGATTCGTCCGTTCACGCCCTCCGCGGGGGCTTCCCGCTTCAGGTGCATCTCGCTATAGTGCAGATTGCAATATGGCACTGGGGGAGCGATGGCACGAGGACGGGCGGACAGGGACCTGGTCGGGCTGACGGTGCTCGCCCTGCTGTCCGTACGGCCCTCGCACCCCTACGAGCTGCACCGGTTCGTCATCGACACGCACAAGGACTACATCGGAGGGCTGCCGCGCAGCCTCTACCACGCGGTCGACCGGCTGGCCCGCGAGGAGCTCATCGTCCCCGTGGAGACCAGCAGGGAGGGCCGCCGGCCGGAACGGACGGTCTACCGGGTGACCGAGGAGGGGCGGGCCGAGCTGACCACGCGGCTGCGCCGTCTCCTGGAGCAGCCGGATGGCGACACCAAGGTCATGCTCGCCGCGGTGTCGCTGATGGGCTGCCTTCCGGTCGCGGAGGCGGAGCGGGCGCTCGGCGTGCGCGCCGCCACGCTGGAGGGCGCGATCGTCTCCGCCGACGCGCACATCGAGGCACTCAAGGGCTCCGGCCTGCCGCGGGTGCTGGCCCTCGAGGTGGAGTACGACCGGGCGATGAAGGCCGCCGAATTGGAGTGGGTCCGCGCGACCCTCGCCGAGATCCGGTCCGGCCAGATCACCTGGAGCGTCGAGGCGAACACCGGACAGCTCGACAGGCAATGACGCGCCGGCCGGATGCGCCAACATCCGGCCGGCGCCGACCCCCCCCCCCCCGCAGCCCGGCCTTGCCCGGGGGGGGGGTGGGCCAACAACCCCCCCCCCCCCCGAACCCGACCACCGCGAAGCGGCCGATCAGGACTCGCACCCCAGAGGATAGGCGGCTTCGCGGTCACGCGAGAGGAGCCGCACGACATGTCCGACGACATCCACCGCCTGCTCGACGCGCTGACGGCGGCCTGGAACGACGGGGACGCCGCCGCCTTCGCCGGGCTGTTCACCGAGGACGCCGACTACGTGACGTACTTCGGCGCCCGCATGGAGGGCCGGAAGGCCATCGAGGACAGCCACCGGGCGCTGTTCGAGGGGCCGCTGAAGGGGTCCCGGCTGATGGCGCCCGCCGCCGCGGAGCCGCTGCGGAAGATCCGCTTCCTGAGCCCGGACGTGGCGCTCGTCCTGACCACGGGAGGCTCGGCCCTGGCGGGCGGCGCCCCCGACCCGGCGCGCGACTCGATCCTGACGTTCACCGCGGTCAAGACGGGCGAGAGCTGGCGCTTCGCGTCGTTCCAGAACACGCGGATCGGCACGCCGTGACCTCCCCGGGCACCCTCCTGTGCGAGGTGCGCGGCGTCGTCGAAGCGCCGATCGAGCGCGTGGCCGGTCTGCTCCTGCGCGTACGGCCGGGGCCGGTGGGGCCGGGTAACTGCTTCGCGCTGGCGGAGCACGGCGGGACGCTCACCGGCGGGCCGGACCGGTTCGTGCTCGCCGCGCCCGGTCACACGATGACGGTCGAGGTGGGCCCGGACCGCCTGGCCGCGCAGGGCGGCTGGTGGTACCGGGGCGAGTACCGCCTCGCACCCGACCCGGCCGGCACGCTGCTGGTCCACCAGGTCCGTGATGTGGCCGAGCGGATGAGGTGGGCGGTGCCCCTGGCGAACGGGTTCTTCCGGCGGCTGGGGCCGCAGACGCGCGACGGCTTCGCCGTACTGCTCGATCGGGTGGGCGCCGAGCTGAACTGCCCGGTCCGTCTGCTGGACGGACACTGAACCGCTCCTCGGGCCGGGCCCGGGAGGCCGGCCCGAGGAGACCCGGCGTTCAGCCCTTCTCCGCGCCCTCGTTGGCGCCGCGCACGAAGTAGCGCTGGAACACCACGAAGAGGATCGCGACGGGGACCGTCGCGAGCGCGGCGGCGCCCAGCTTGAGCGGATACTGGGTGCCCTTGCCGAGCGAGCCGCTGACCAGGTCGGCGATCCCTCGCGGCAGCGTGAACAGCTCGGGGCTCTGCACCGCCACCAGCGTGTGCGCGAACTCGTTCCAGCTTCCCTGGAAGGAGATGATCGTCAAGGTGATCAGGGCGGGCCGCGCCATCGGCAGCACCACCGACCAGAACGTCCGCCACACTCCGGCGCCGTCGATGCGCGCGGCCTCCTCCACGCTCACCGGGATCGACTCGAAGAACTGCTTCATGATGAAGATGCCCGAGGCCTCCACGATCAGGGGCAGGATCAGCGCCGTGTAGCTGTCGTACAGGCCGAACTGGTTGAGCACCAGGAACTTCGGCACGAACAGCACCACGGGCGGCACGGCCATGACCCCGATGACCGCGGAGAACAGCAGCTTGCGGCCGCGGAAGCGGATCCGCGCCAGGGCGTACCCGGCCATCGAGCACAGCAGCACCCGGCCGACGGTGACCAGGACCGTCACCAGGATCGAGTTGCCCAGCCACAGCGGCAGGTCGGTGTTGAGGAAGACCTTTTCGTAGCCGCTGGTCGAGAACGGGTGCGGGATGGGCGACAGCGGGCTGGCCGCGGCGTCCGGCTCGGTCTTGAACGAGTTCGCGACCTGGATCACGAACGGGTAGAGGAAGACCAGCGCGAAGAAGATCAGTATGAAGTAGCCCGCGAAGGTGGAGGCGAGCGTCTTCACGTCCCGGCGTCTCACGGTCACGACGACCTCCTCGTACGGCGGGCGGGGTCGCGGTCGCGCATGACCCACCGCTGGATCAGCGCGAGCACGACGATGATGGCGAACAACACGAACGAGATGGCCGTCCCCGAGCCGTACTCGAAGCTGCGGAAGGCCGTCTGGTACGACAGATAGGCCGGGGTGAGGGTGGTCTTGGCGGGGTTGCCCTGGCTCATCACGTAGACCTGGTCGAAGACCTGCCAGGTCGCGATGAGCCCGAGGGTCAGCACCAGGAACAGCGTGGGCTTCAGCAGCGGGAGCGTGATGTGCCGGAACCGCTGCCAGCGCCCGGCCCCGTCGAGCATGCCGGCCTCCTCCAGCGACACCGGGATGTCCTGGAGGGCGGCCAGGAACATCAGCATGAAGGTTCCGGAGGTCGTCCAGACGACCAGCATGATGATCGTGCACATCGCGACGCTGGGCCCGGACAGCCACTCCCACCACGACAGCCCGAACGGCCCGCCGTCCGTCAGCGCCGCGGGCGGGTTGGCCGGGTCGACCAGGCCGAGCCATCCGAGCAGCAGGTGGAGCACGCCGCGGGAGTCGGAGAACCACTGCGGGCCGTCGATGCCGAACACGTGCAGCAGGCTGGTCACCGCGCCCGAGTTGGCGAAGATGAACAGGAACACCACGCTGATGGCGACCGAGCTGGTGACGGAGGGGAAGAAGAACGCGGCGCGGAAGAACGTCTTGCCCTTCAGCAGCCTGCTGTTCACGACCAGCGCGAGGCCGAGCGCGAGGGCGGTCTGGGCCGGAACGACAATGATCACGTAGTAGAAGTTGTTCCGCAGGCTGGTCATGAAGTCCTGACGGGCCAGGCCGTCCTCGGTGAACAGCCGGGTGTAGTTCTCCAGCCCGACGAACGGCACGCCCGCGCGGAACGGGCTGCCCTGGCCGTTCCAGTCGGTGAGGCTGACCCACAGCGCCATCAGGATCGGCAGCAGCAGGAACAATCCTAAGATCACCACCGCCGGAGCCACGAACAGCCAGCCCGCGATGTTCTCCCGCCCTGCGGCGCTCAGCCTGGGCCTCGGCCGCGCGGCCCGCGCGGGTGCGGTGTCGGGCACGGTGTCGGCCACGGTCACTCCTTCCGGTCGGGGGGGGGGGGGGCCGCCCCCGCCCCCCCCACCCCCCCCCCACGCCCCGCGCCCCGCTGCAC
>JADGHC010000524.1 GCA_019689655.1 Microbispora sp. | reverse complement strand
GCACCGGGGTCGGGCGGGTCACTTTCGAGCGTTCGAGGTACGTGCCGTTGGTGGAGCCGAGATCCTCCACGATCCACTGGCCGTCCTGGGGAAAGAGCCGGGCGTGCCGGCTCGAAGCGTAGTCGTCGCTGAGAACCAGCGTGGCGTCGTTCGCCCGGCCGATGGTGATTGGCGTCTCCGTGAGGTTGATGATGGTCCCTTGCAGGGGGCCACCGGTGACGATCAGCTGGCGGGGTTCGCCCTTCTTGGGCTTGGATACCGGCCGCGGGCTCTTGGCCGGCTTGCGAGCGGGCGCGGGAGCCGTACGCGGACCGAACAGGTCTGTCCGGATGACGCCGACCGCGGCGATCACGAAAAACCACAGCATCGCCAGAAAGGCGAGCCGGATCAGCAGCAGCGTTAGCTCGGACATGGACCGTCTGTCTACCTCTAATCGCGTCTGAACACCAGTGTCGTGCGGCCCAGGGTCACCCTCGTCCCGTCCTGCATCTCGATCCTGCGGACCGGCTGGCCGTTGACGAAGGTGCCGTTGGTCGACCCCAGGTCCACGAGCACGACCTGCGGCCCTTCCACCCTTAGCTCGGCATGATGCCGTGAGACGCCGGGATCCACCAGCCGAAGATCACAATCGGTTCCGCGGCCCAGCAAAGTGACCGGCGTGGTCAGCTCGTACGAACGCTGGCCCTGGGGGTCGTCCTGGGTCGAGACGAGCAGCCGGGGGCGGCCCGGGAACGCGCTGGGACGGCCGGAGGGCAGGTCGCTCAGCGGCTGCCGGATCTCGTCCTGCTCGACCGTGGCACCCCGGATCACACCCGACCGGATGCGGAACAGCCCCACCGCCAGATCGTCGGCGGTCTCGAAGCGCACCCGCACCGGCCCGACGAACGAGTAGCCCTGTTCCTTGGCGTACTCCCGGGCGAGCGTGGCGAGTTCGTGACTGATGCTGTCGGCGTACACTTCCAGCCGCTCGCTATCGGTCGTCGACAGCTCCACCACGAAGTCGTTCGGCACGAGCGTGCGACCCTGAGCGACGATCGCGGCGCGCTCGTCCATCTCCCTTTGCACGGCGCTGGCAACCTCGACCGGCTGGAGATCGGACTTGAACGCCCGCGCGAAGGCCCCTTCAACCAACCCTTCGAGCCTGCGCTCGAAGCGCTGAAGGACTCCCACCGGATACCTCCCTTCCATTGCCACTACGGTCGCGACCGCTCCGGTGCTGCAGTGAGCTCCTTCGCATCGTCGTTGAGAAGGATCGTATCCGGGTTCGTAAGCATGGGCGGATACGTGCTAACCTTTCCAGGCACCCAGCGATGGGGCCGACCGCAAGGGCAAGTGGCGGAATGGCAGACGCGCACGGTTCAGGTCCGTGTGTCCGAGAGGACGTGGGGGTTCAACTCCCCCCTTGCCCACCAGACAGCAGCAGCCTCGTGTAGCCAGGAAGCTCACACGGGGCTTTTCTGTATCCCGGACATGCCGGGTCCCTCCCTTCCGGCCCCGTACGGGCCCTCTCCGCGGCTACCGCACATTCTCGGAGGGCCGCCTTTCACATCGCTTTCCCCGCGCTTGCGGCCGCCGGTCTCTCTCGACCGCAGATGTTGGCTTTACCTTCCATCCCGGGCTTTGGGCGGAAAAGTCTCGCATCGAGAGACGTGCCGTGGCGGCCCTCAGGCGATGAGCAGTTCGCCGACCAGGGCAGTGAGATCGATCACACCGACGGGCGTGCCGCCGGCGTCCGTGACGAGCCCGAGCTGGGCGCGGGCCTCCTGCAGCAGGGTCACGGCGTCGGAAATCGTGGTGTCCTTCGCCAGGCGAGGGACGGGGGTGGCCAGCTCGGCGGCCCGGCGCCCCGGCTGGAGGACCGCGTCACGCACGTGGAGCACCCCGACCACGTCGTCGGGGGTGACGACCAGCATGCGCAGGCTGCCGCGCGCGGCCGTCCGGCGTACGAGGAGGTCGTCGGCGTCCGCGGGCACGGAGGACGCCTCGCTGACGGGCACCATCAGCCGCTCGACCGGCTGGGAATGGACCCGCAGCGCGCGGGTGAGCAGGTCGTGCTCGTCGCGGTCGAGCATGCCCATCCGGCCCGACTCCGCGACCAGCATGGCGAGCTGCCGGGGCGTTCGGGTGGTGGCGAGCTCGTCGCGGGGACGCACGCCGGCCAGCCGCAGGACGCCGTTGGTCAGCGCGTTCAGCACGGCCAGGACGGGGCGGACGACCCGGGCGAAGCCCCGGAACGGCAGCGCGAGCCCCATCGCGGCGCGCTCGGGGTGGGTGAGCGCCAGCGACTTGGGCGCCATCTCCCCGACGACCATGTGCAGGAACGTCACCAGGGCGAGCGCCACGACGTACGCCACGGGGGTGCGCAGCGACTCGGGCAGCAGCGTGAGCACCGGCTCGAGCAGATGCTCGATGGACGGCTCGGCGACCATGCCGAGGCCCAGGGAGGCCAGGGTGATGCCGAGCTGCGCCCCGGCGAGCATGAGCGACAGCTCCCGCCCGCCCCTGACCGCGGCGCGGGCCGTGACCTTGGCCAGGTGGCCGCCGCCGACGGCGATCTCCTCCAGCCGGTGCCGGCGCGCCGAGACCAGGGCGAACTCGGCCGCCACGAAGAACCCGTTGACGGCGAGCAGGAGGACGCCGAGCAGAACGCCGGTGAGGGAGGTCATGCGGGCCTGCCCTGGAACAGCTCGGAGAACAGCTCGGAGGCGTAGTCGGCGCCGCCGGTGGTACGGGCGGCCGATCGGGCCTTCCCCGGTCCGGCCGGCTGCTGCTCCCGCGCCGCCGTCTGCGCCGCTGTCTGCGCCGCCGCCACCGCATCCGCGTCCGTGGACACCCGCACCCACTCGGGGACGTGCCGGCGGACGCTCAGGACCGTGAGCGCGGCTTTCTCGGCGTGGTCGTCCTCGTCGTCGAAGAGATGGGGTTCGGGCACGAGCGGGGAGACGACCTGGTCGCCGGGCTCGGCTATCCGGCCGAGGAGCGCGAGGACCAGACCGGCGACCGTCTCGTAGTCCTCGCTCTCGGGCAGCCGTACCCGGGTCGCGCGCTCGACCTCGTCGAGGCGGAGGGTGCCCGGCACGTCCCACGTGCCGGGGCCGCGCCGTACGACGCCGAGCGGCTCGGGGTCGTTCTCGTCCACCAGCTCGCCGACGAGCTCCTCGGCGAGGTCCTCCCGCGTCACCACGCCGGCCAGCCCGCCGTACTCGTCGATGACGCAGGCGAAGGTCTCGCCGGCGGAGGTCATCCGCCGCAGCAGCTCGGGCAGCGGCAACGTCGCCGGCACCAGCAGCGGCGCGCGGGTGATGCCGCCGACGAGCCCGTCGGAGGGGGAGCCGGCCTTCAGGTACTCGGACAGCCCGGCCACGCCGACGACGTCGTCGGCGTCGGTGCCCAGGACCGGGTAACGGGAGTGGCCGTGCGTACGCAGGGCGTCGAGGAACTCGGCGACCGGCCACTCGGCGCGCAGCGAGACCACGCGCGGACGGGGGACCATGACGTCCTCGGCGGTGCGGTCGCCGAAGTCCAGCGCCCGTTCCAGCATGTCCGCCAGCCGGGGCGGCAGCTCGCCGGCCGCGGCCGACTCGGTCACGATGCGCGACAGCTCCTCCGGGGTGGCGCCGTGTTCGAGCTCCTCGACCGGCTCGATGCCGAACAGGCGCACGAGCCGGGTCGCCGCGGCGTCGAACAGGCGGATGACCGGCCCGGCGACCATGAGGTAGACGTGCGTCGGGCGGGCGAGGAACTTCGCGACGTCCTCGGGCCGCGCGATGCCGAGGTTCTTGGGGGCCAGCTCGCCGAGGATCATCTGCACGACCGTGGCGATCGCGATGCCGAGGGCCACGGCGACACCGGGGACGGCCGAGCCGGGCAGCCCGGCGGCCTCGAGGGGTCCGCGCAGCACGTCGGCGATCGCGGGCTGGGCGATGAAGCCCACCAGCAGGGTGGTGACGGTGATGCCGAGCTGCGCGCCGGAGAGCATGAACGACAGGCGTCCGGTGATGTCGAGGGCCCGGCGGGCCGCGGCGTCACCGGCGGCCGACTGCTCGCGGAGGGTGCCGCGGTCGGCGGCGACGAAGGCGAACTCCTGCGCCACGAAGAATCCGGTGGCCAGGGTCAGAAGGAGAACGGCCAGGAGGCCGAGGGCGGCGCTCATCGGGCGGCCGCCGTGCGATCATGAGATCCCGTGCCCGCGCACGGGCAGGTACTCCAGGGGTCCGGAACGGACACGACGATCCTTTCGTGCGGTGCTATACAACCGTAACGGCTGGAATCTCTCCTGTGTTTCCGCGCAGCCTTTACCGGCTGCTTAGAAGGCGTCTGGGTACGGTGAAGATGGGGGCGCATCGGTCAAGGTTCCGGCCGCTGCGGTGAAAGCACTCGTAAGGACGCTGGGGGGTTCACGTGGCCGACGAGGATGAGGCGACCCGGGCGTACCCGCGCAGGGCTCAGCCCCAGGCGCCGGCTC
>JADGHC010000031.1 GCA_019689655.1 Microbispora sp. | reverse complement strand
CCTAGCGAGAACGGTGACCTCGACAGCGCAAAACTTCGCTCCGTGGGCAACTTGTGATCAAAGAGTAGGCAACGTCCGGCGGGGCCCGGGGGTCTCCTTCCCCGCGCGGACGGCCAGACATCCCCGGCGCACAGGCCCAGACGTCCTGCGCAGACCGCCAGACGTCCTGCGCAGAGGCCCAGACGTCCTGTGCAGACGGCGAGACGTCCCCGCACGGATGCTCAGTCGTCCCCGCGCGGACGGCGAATCGTCCCCGCGCGGGCGGTCAGACGGTGGGGTCCTCGCCCTCGTCGATCGCGTCCCACATCGCCCTGTCGGCGTCCTTCACCCGGTTGGTCCCGCCGGAGGCCGCACGCCCGGACCTCCGCTCGTACCTGCTCGACATGCCGGGCCAGCGCGGGCTCAGCACCACCGCAGCCGCGCCCGCCGCGGCCAGGACGATCCCGCCCGCGACGGCCAGCACCGGCCAGATCCAGGCGCGCGAGACCACGGATATGTGACCGGCGGAGGTGACCGCGGTCGTCATGTGCCGGGCGGCCACCGCGGCGATCGTCCCGTCGCGCGTGCCGTCCCACGCCCCGGCCGCGACCGCCGCGCCGAGGAGGGCGACGACCACGCCGATCGCCCGCCGTGCCGCTCCCCCGGTCGCCAGCACGGCCAGCACCGCGGCGAGCGCGGCCAGCGCCGCGGGGGTGAGCCAGGCGACCAGGTCGTTGCCGGTGAGGGCGCCGCGGCCCGCTCCGGCGGGGCCGCCCGCCGTGCCGAGCGTGACCCATACGCGGCCCGCGGCCAGCAGGGCGAGCCCGCCGCCCGCGGCGCAGGCGGCCAGCCAGGCGAGCAGCGAGCGCCGGGCGGCGCGCTCCCGGTCGCGGACGGGCGCCTGCGTGGTCACGGCGCGCCGCTCACGTCGAGGACGTCGGCGTCGAAGCAGGTGCGGTCCCCGGTGTGGCAGGCCGCCCCCACCTGGTCGACCTTGAGCAGGATCGTGTCGCCGTCGCAGTCGAGCGCCACGTGCTTGACGAACTGCGCGTGGCCGGAGGTCTCGCCCTTCACCCAGTACTCGCGCCGGCTGCGGGACCAGTAGGTCGCCCGGCCGGTGGTGAGCGTGCGATGCAGCGCCTCGTCGTCCATCCAGGCGAGCATGAGCACCTCGCCGGTGTCGTACTGCTGGACGATCGCGGGCACCAGGCCGTCCGGCGTGCGCTTCAGCCGATCGGCGATCTTCGGGTCGAGGGCCATGTGGTCAATTCTGCCGCAGGACCCGGCCGCCCCCGCCGCCGCTACCGGGCCGCGGTCACCAGCGACAGCGGCAGGTCGCCGACCGGGTGTACGGAGAAGTCCCCGGAACCGCCGTCCCGGTAGACCGAGCCCGCGATCCAGCTCGCGGTGTTGGACGCGACGACCCGGCCCTCGGCGTTGACCAGGAACGCCGGGCCGGGGACCTCCCGCAGCGCCGGGAGCACGGCGCCCTCGAACCTCCGGACGAACACGTCGGCCGCCGCCACCCCGGCGAAGGTCCCGCCGGCCAGCACGGGCACCGACAGCGTGAGGCTGTACTCGTCGGTGCACAGGTAGTCGACGTACGGGCCGCAGATGGTGCGTTCCGCGCCCGAGTACGGACCGGCGAACCAGTCCCAGTGGGTGTAGTCGTAGAACGCGCTGCTCGCCGGGTTCAGGTCCCGCAGCAGCTGCACGGGGTGTCCGGAGGGGTTCTCCTGCCACCATTCCAGGTACCACGGCGCGTCGGCCAGCAGGCCGGGCGCGGCGATGAAGCCGATGCCCGCGATCAGCGTCGCCACGGGGGACGGCAGGGCGCCGGGCCCGCCGCGCAGGCGGGCCCACAGCAGCGGGCGCAGCGCCGCGAGATCGGCCACCACCGGGCGGCGTGCGCCGCCCGCGGGCCGTACGCAGGCGACGGCGGCGTCGCGTACCTCGCGCAGCGCCTCGAAGACGCTCTCGGCCGTCTCCCGGACCCGCGCCACCGCCGTCGCGGCGTGGTCGTGTCCGGCCTGCGCAACTGACGCCGGTGTGCCCATGTTTTTCACTCCCGCAGCCGCAGCCGAAGCTCGATGAGGTGCCGGGTCGCGTCGAGCACGTGCCGCTCGGCGACGGCCCTGGCCCGCTCGCCGTCGCCGCGCTCGACCGCCTCGGCGATGGCGCGATGCTGAGCCGCCGTCTCATCGTGCCCGCCGAGGCCCTCGTGCGGAAGCCAGAGCAACGGTCCGATGTCAGCCTGTAACCGGATCTCCTCCCGGGTGAGGCGGGCCGACTGCGAGGCCGCCGCCACCTCGATGTGGAAGCGGCCGTCGAGCCTGCGCAGCCGGGCGCGCGCCTCGGCGGGCGACCCCGCGTCCCCTGGCGAGGCGGCGACGGCGTCCATCTCCTCGATGGTGCGCCACAGGGGGGCGACGTCCGAGGGCAGCGCGCGTTCGGCGGCCAGCCGGGCCGCCGTCCCCGCGATGGCCGCGTAGTGGTCGCCGAAGTCGCGCAGCTCGTCGACCGCGAGCTCGCGCAGCCGGGCCGCGATGTCGATCTCGGCGGGCAGGCGGACGAAGCTGCCGCCGCCCCGGCCGCGCCGCGTCTCGACCATCCCCTGCTGGCGCAGCGCCATCAGCGCCTCCCGCAGGGTCACGGTGGACACGCCGAGGCGGCCCGCGAGCTCGGCCTCGCTGGGCAGTTGCTCGCCGTCGGCGAGCAGGCCGACCGCGATCGCGTCGGCGAGCCGCCGGACCACGGCGTCCACCCGTGCGGTGCTGTCCACCGGGGAGAAGACGGCCCGGCGGGCCATGTTCACGGTCGCACTCCTGTTCGCCCACGCCGTCCGCGAAGGCCGGCACCAACGGTGGTGGTCGACGCTCGCGAGGGCCGGTTCCCGCGAAGACCCGCCCCCCGGAGAGTCGATCCCGCGAAAGTCCACTCCCCGCGAAACTTCACACCAGTGATATCGGGCCGAGTCTTTACGCGAAACATATAACTCCATATGTTTTACGTCATGCCAGACCAAGCTGTCAGCCTCCGCGGCCTGCGCAAGAGCTTCGGGCCGGTCGAGGCGGTGGCCGGGATCGACCTCGACATCGCCGACGGGGAGTTCTTCGCGATGCTCGGGCCGTCCGGCTCGGGGAAGACCACCGTGCTGCGCATGATCGCGGGGTTCGAGACGCCCACCGCCGGGACCGTGGAGCTGGGCGGGCGCGACGTCACGCGGCTCGCCCCGTTCGAGCGGGACGTGAACACGGTCTTCCAGGACTACGCGCTGTTCCCCCACATGAGCGTGCTGGACAACGTCGAGTACGGCCTGCGGGTGAAGAAGGTGCCGAAGGCCGAGCGGCGCGAGCGGGCGCTCGACGCGCTGCGCTCGGTGCGGCTCGAGGGCTTCGAGAAGCGGCGCCCGGCCCAGCTGTCCGGCGGGCAGCGCCAGCGGGTCGCGCTGGCCCGCGCGCTGGTCAACCGCCCGCGCGTGCTGCTGCTCGACGAGCCGCTCGGCGCCCTCGACCTCAAGCTCCGCGAGGAGATGCAGGTCGAGCTGAAGGCGATCCAGCGCGAGGTCGGCATCACGTTCCTGTTCGTGACCCACGACCAGGAGGAGGCGCTGACGATGAGCGACCGGATCGCGGTGTTCAACCAGGGCAGGATCGAGCAGGTGGGCACTCCCGCCGAGGTGTACGAGCGTCCGGCCACCGCCTTCGTCGCCTCCTTCGTCGGCACCTCCAACCTCATCTCGGGCGAGGCGGCGCGGACCGTGCTCGGCAGGGAGGGGACGTTCAGCGTGCGGCCCGAGAAGCTGCGCGTCGTGCTCGGCGACGAGGAGACCGGCCCCGACGAGCACGAGGCGGCCGGCACGATCCGCGAGGTCGTGTACGCCGGCCCGGCGACCCGGTTCGTCGTGGACCTGGACGCGGGCGGGCGCCTGATCGCCCTGCAGCAGAACCTGCAGGTGTCGTCCATGGACGTGACGGGCCTGCGCGGCGCCCGCGTCCGCCTCGTCTGGCACCGCCGGCACGAGTTCCCCATCGACACCCCCGCCGAGCCGGTCGCCGCGGGATGAGCCGCGCCACCGCGCCCACAGCACGACTCACAGCAAGGAGAACCACGATGCGGTCCCCCCGTCCGCGTTTGGCCAGGCCTTCCCTCGTCCTCGCCGCCGCGCTGGCGCTCGTCGCCGTCGCGGGCTGCGGCGGCGGATCGTCCACCACCGCCGGCGGCGGCCCGGCCGCGGGCCCCGGCGGCGGCGCCTTCACGCCGCCGAAGATCGATGCCCTGAAGTCCCTCGGCCCCGGCGAGGGCCAGGTGAACCTCGTCGCCTGGGCCGGGTACGCGGAGGACGGCTCCAACGACCCCAAGGTCGACTGGGTCCACCCGTTCGAGAAGGCCACCGGCTGCAAGGTCAACACCAAGATCGCCGGTACTTCCGACGAGATGGTGAACCTGATGAAGACCGGTGAGTACGACGCCGTGTCCGCCTCGGGCGACGCCTCGCTGCGCCTGATCGCATCGGGCGCGGTCGCGCCGGTCAACACCGACCTCGTGCCGAACTACAAGGACGTGTTCGAAGGGCTCAAGCTCAAGCCGTGGAACTCCGTCAACGGGGTGCCCTACGGCATCCCGCACGGCCGCGGCGCGAACCTGCTCATGTGGCGCACGGACACGGTGAACCCGGCCCCCGACTCCTGGGGCGTCGTGTTCGACCCGGCCTCGCCGTACAAGGGCAAGGTGACGGCGTACGACTCGCCCATCTACATCGCCGACGCCGCGCTCTACCTGATGTCGGCCAAGCCGGAGCTGGGGATCAAGGACCCGTACGCGCTGGACGAAAAGCAGCTCCAGGCCGCGGTCGACCTGCTCAAGCAGCAAAAGCAGATCATCGGCGAGTACTGGTCCGACTACACCAAGGCGGTGCAGTCGTTCAAGTCCGGCGACACGGTCGTGGGCACGACCTGGCAGGTGATCGCCAACCTGGTGCAGGCGGACAAGGCCCCGGTCGAGACGACGCTGCCGAAGGAGGGCTCCACCGGCTGGTCGGACACCTGGATGGTCGCCGCGCACGCCAAGCACCCCAACTGCGCCTACAAGTGGCTCGACTGGATCATCTCCCCCGAGGTCAACGCGCAGGTGGCCGAGTGGTTCGGCGAGGCCCCGGCCAACGCCAAGGCGTGCGAGAAGACCTCCGACAAGTCGTTCTGCGACACCTACCACGCGACCGACGAGGCGTACTTCTCCAAGGTCCACTACTGGACCACGCCGATCGCGCAGTGCCTCGACGGGCGCACCGACGTCAAGTGCACCGACTACTCCGAGTGGACCCGGGCCTGGACCGAGATCAAGGGCTGAGCGCTTCCCCCGGGGGGCGGCCGCCCGGCCGTCCCCCTCGGCCCCATGAGTAGCCGCACGGAGATAAGACGATGACGACCATCACGACGACGGCCGCCCCCGGCGGGATGCGCAGGCGGGCCGCCTCGTTCCTGCACCGGCACGCCGGGGTGCGGCTGTCGCTGCTGCTGTCGGCGCCGCTGGCCTGGCTGGGGCTCGCCTACCTGGGCGCGCTCGCGGCCCTGTTCGTCACCGCGTTCTGGTCGGCGGACGTGTTCACCGGCGACGTGGTCAAGGTGTTCACCTGGGCCAACTTCACCGACCTGGTCACCGGCGAGGTCTACCGCACGATCACCCTGCGCTCGCTGGGGGTGGCGGCGGCGGTCACGCTGATCGACCTGGTGGTGGCCTTCCCCATGGCGTTCGCGATGGCCAAGCTCGCCTCGCCCCGCGCCCAGCGCTGGCTGGTGATCGCCGTGCTGACCCCGCTGTGGGCGTCCTACCTGGTCAAGGCGTACGCCTGGCGGGTCATGCTGTCCGCGGACGGCCTGCTCGGCTGGGGCTACGGCCTGACCGCCACCGTGGTGACGCTGTCGTATCTGTGGCTGCCGTACATGATCTTGCCGATCTACGCGGGCCTCGAACGGCTGCCGAACTCGCTGCTCGACGCGGCCGCCGATCTCGGCGCGCGCCCGTGGCGGACGTTCCGCACGGTGGTCTGGCCGCTGACCTTCCCCGCCGTCGTGGCGGGGTCGATCTTCACGTTCTCGCTCTCGCTCGGCGACTACATCACCGTGAAAATCGTCGGCGGCAAGACCCAGCTCATCGGCAACGTGGTCTACGACAATATCGGCGCGGCCAACAACCTGCCGTTCGCCGCCGCCGTCGCCACCGTCCCCGTCGTCATCATGCTGATCTATCTGGCGGCCGTACGCCGCACCGGAGCGCTGGAGAACCTTTGAGAGTGCGAAGCCGACGAAGCGGCAACCGGATCCACCGGCGGGCGGAGGCGGCCCGGTGAACCTCTCCCGCACGTCCAAAATCCTGCTGCGCGCGGCGCTGGTGGCCGGCCTCGCCGTCATCTACGTGCCGCTGGCCGTGGTGCTGCTCAACTCCTTCAACTCCGACCGGACCTTCGCCTGGCCGCCCGCCGGGTTCACGCTGCACTGGTGGAGCGCCGCATGGGACTCCTCGGGCCTGCGCGACGCGCTGTGGACCTCGATCCGGGCCGGTCTCGGCGCGACCGCGATCGCGCTCGTGCTCGGCACCATGGCGGCCTTCGCGGTGCAGCGCTACCGGTTCTTCGGCCGGGAGGCGGTCTCGCTCGTGATCGTGCTGCCGATCGCGCTGCCCGGCATCGTGACCGGCATCGCGCTGAGCAACACCTTCCACACGGTGCTCGGCGTCCCGCTCGGGCTGCTGACCGTGATCGTCGGCCACGCCACGTTCTGCGTGGTGACCGTGTACAACAACGTGCTCGCGCGGCTGCGCCGCATGGGGCTGAACCTGGAGGAGGCGTCGGCCGACCTCGGGGCGGACACGTTCACCACGTTCCGCCTGGTCACGTTCCCGATGATGCGCTCGGCGCTGCTCGCGGGCGGGCTGCTCGCCTTCGCGCTGTCGTTCGACGAGATCATCGTCACCACGTTCACCGCCGGGGCGGGCGTCCGCACGCTGCCGATCTGGATCTTCGAGAACCTGTTCCGGCCCAATCAGGCGCCGGTCGTCAACGTGGTCGCCGCCGCGCTGATCCTGGTGTCGGTGATCCCCATCTACATCGCCCAGCGCCTGTCCGGCGGGGACCCCCACACCCACTGACGCGGCCCGCCGGCGGGCGTCCACCGCCTCCGGCGGGCTCCACCGGCGACGGCGTGCGCGGCCACCGGATGATGCGGCCCGATCAGGGCCGGAAGACGTCGGCCGCGGTGATCGGCAGGACACCCTCGCGTACGTGCGTGACCTCCTCGCGGGCGCATATGGCATAGGTCAGCGCGTCCACGTCGCCGGTGAGGTTCGCCGCCTTGCGCGACAACCGCGCGCGCAGCCGTTCCGCGTCCACGGTGCGGCTCCACTTGGCCTCGCCGACGAGGACCGGAACGCGCGTGCGGGCCGGTTCCGCGAGCACGACGGCGTCGATCTGGTCCTGTCCGTCGTCCTTCCACCAGGGCCCGACGGCGACGACCCGGGGCCCGAGCTCCCCCGCCGCGGCTCGCCGCCGCAGGTGGTCGCGGAACGCCTCCTCGTAAACCAGCCCGAGATGCTCGCCCATCGCCTCGTACAAGGCCTGAACGACGTCCGGCCCGGCGCCCTGCTCGATGTCGGCCCGATAACGTGCGAGCGGGCCCAGATAGAAGGCGAGGAACGGGTCGGCGATGCGGTAGATCTTGCGCCGCGTCCGCTGCTCGGACTCGGTGACGGGAAGCACTCGCTCGAGGAGCCGGAGCCGGACGAGCTGCCGCAGCGTCCGGCTCGGGTCCGCACCCAGCGCGTCGGCGATCTCGTGATGGCGGGTCTTGCCGTTCGCCACGGCCTGCAGGACGGCCGCCGGATACTCTCCGGCTTCCGCCTCCGTGGCCAGCACGAGCTCGCCTTCGGTGAGCAGCCGCGCCCCCGGCCTGCCCGCCAGGCGAAGCAGGTTCTGCTCGATCGTCAGCTCCTGCCGCCACCAGCTCAGGTAAAGGGGCGTTCCGCCGACGATGCCGTAGACCACCGCGCGGTCGGCCGGAGGCAGATCCGGCAGCATCAACGCCGCCTCGTGCGGCCGGAACGGGTGCACCTGCAGGACCAGGTCGAACCGCCCGTAGAGAGGCGCTCGATACTCCTGCATCTCCCACATCGTGCGTACGGCCGAGCCGCAGACGATCAGACGCAGCCGCCCCGTCCCCTCCGGCCGGTCCAGGAAAGCGCGCAGCACGCCCGGCAGCTCGGGAGACGACTTCATCAGCTCGGGAAACTCGTCCAGGATCAGCAGGAGCGGGCTGTCTTGCGCCTGCGACGCCAGGTGCTCCAGCGCGTCGTCCCAGTCCCGGTAGGGACGGTCCTGCGGGTTCCGGCCACCGGTGGTGGTGACCGAGGCCGC
Organism: Microbispora sp.; assembly: GCA_019689655.1. Lineage (GTDB taxonomy): Bacteria > Actinomycetota > Actinomycetes > Streptosporangiales > Streptosporangiaceae > Microbispora. The sequence goes on along the minus strand of JADGHC010000031.1, from coordinate 13,633 downwards.
CCGGACCGACAGCGCGGCGAGTTCGGCGGGCGCGGGGCGCGTGCCGCCGATGTGATAGAGCGTGCGGGCACCGCAGCGGGCCGCGAACTCGGTGATGAGCGCGGTCTTGCCCACCCGCCGCCGCCCCCAGACCAGGGCGGGGCGGGCGTCGGCGGTCTCCCACCACTCCTGAAGCCGCGCCAGCTCGGCGACGCGATTGACGAATCCCACGCACCATTACTAGCAGGTGACGTCACTGACGTCGAACGTCGGTGACGTCAAACGTCACCGACGTCGCTCGTCAGCGCTCCCCCGGCGTCTGCCGGGTGAGGAGACAAGCCGGGACCGGCAGCCGCGCGCACCCGCGGTGCGCCGCGAACGGCGTCCCCCGAGGCGGACCCCGCCGGTCGTCACCCGGCCGCCCGGGTCAGCGGGTGGTGGTGGCGGTGGTCCAGGAGGCGTAAAGGTCGGCGTACACGCCGGGCTGCTCCACCAGGACGGCGTGCGGGCCACGCTGGACGATGCGCCCGTGCTCGAACACCAGCACCTCGTCGGCCGCCTCGGCGGTGGACAGGCGGTGGGCGATCGAGATCGCCGTACGGCCGCGGGTGACGCCGTCGAGGGCGCGGGCGAGCCGTACCTCGGTGGCGGGGTCCACGGCGGAGGTGGCCTCGTCGAGCAGCAGCAGGTCGGGGTCGGCGAGGTAGGCCCGGGCGAGCGCGACGAGCTGCCGTTCCCCGGCCGACAGGGACTCGCCCCGCTGGCCGACCGGGGTGTCCAGGCCGGCGGGCAGGCCGTCGAGCCAGTCGGCCAGGCCGAGGTCGGTCAGGGCCCGGGTGATCTCCTCCCGGGTCGCCGAGGGCCGCCCGAAGCGGATGTTGTCGGCGAGCGTCGAGTCGAACAGGAACCCGTCCTGCGGGACCATCACGATCCGCTCCCTGAGCGAGGAGAAGCTGATCTCGCGCAGATCGGTCCCGTCGACGAGGATCCGGCCGGAGGTCGGGTCCATGAGCCGGGTGAGCAGCTTGGCGAAGGTCGTCTTGCCCGAGCCGGTCTCCCCCACCACCGCGATCCGCGTGCGCGGCGGGATCTCGACCGACACGTCGTGCAGGACGGGCGGCCCGCCGGGGTAGGCGAAGCCCACGCCGTCGAAGCGGACCGAGATCGGGCCGCGCGGCAGCGTCACGCCGTTCTCCGGGTCGGCCACGTCGGCCGGGGTGTCGAGCACGCCGAGGATGCGCCGCCAGCCCGCGATCGCGTTCTGCGCCTCGTTCAGCACCTCGGTCGCGGTCTGCAGAGGGCTGATGAACAGCGTGATCAGGAACAGGAACGCGATGAGCCGTCCCGCCGTGATCGACCCGTCGACGCCGAGCCAGACTCCGGCCACGACCACCAGCGCGATCGCGATCGAGGCGACCAGCTCGGTGGTCGGGAACGTGAACCCGACGATCTTCTGGGCCCGGGTCTGCGCCGCGCGCATCCCGTCCACCGCGGTGTCGATCCGCTCGGCCGTGCGGTCCTCCGAGCCGTACGCCCGGATCACCGCGCTCCCGACGACCGACTCGCTGATGGCGGCCAGGACGTCGCCGGCGCGCTCGCGCACCCGGGTGTACGCCCTGGACACCAGGCGCTGGAACCGGGGCAGGGCCAGGACCAGCGGCAGGAAGCACGCCCACACGAGCAGCGTGAGCTGCCAGGAGTAGACCGCCATGAGCACGGTAGCCACCAGGAGCTGGCCGAGGGACACGATGACCATCAGCCCGCCCCACTGCATGAACGCGCTGATCTGGTCGACGTCGCCGGTCACCCGGGAGACCAGGCCGCCGCGCCGCTCGGTGTTCTGCGTGAGCACCGACAGGTCGTGCACGTGCCGGAAGCCCTTGCCGCGCAGGGTCGCCAGGCCCGACTCCGTCGAGCGGTAGAGCCGGACGTTCATGAGGTAGCCGCACAGCGCGGTCAGCACCACGGCGAGCGCGCACAGCGCGACCGCGTTCCTGATGAACGGCAGGTCGGGCGCGCCCGACTTCAGGCCGCGGTCGATGACCTGCTGCACGGCGATCGGCACGACGACCTTGCCCAGCGTGGCGAGCACGGCCAGCACGAGCGTCCCGGCGAGCCCGCGGCCGAACTCCGGCGACAGCCGCAGGCCCCGCCTGAGCGTCTCCAGGGCGCCCCGGTCGGCCGCCCGCAGGGACGGGGTCTCTCCCCCGGGCGTGCCGGTCACGGCGGTCACCGCACCACACTCCTCGCCACGTGCTTCGAACCGCGCGTCATGCCACGACCTCCTCGTCGGCGTCCTCGAACCCGGCCCGCTCGGCCTCCTCGCGCTCGTAGGCGGTGACGAGGTCGCGGTAGCCCGGGCAGCGGGCCAGCAGCTCCTCGTGCGTGCCGTGGTCGGCGACCACGCCCTGCTCCAGGTAGACGACCTCGTCGGCCAGCGCGATCGTCGCCATCCGGTACGCGACCACGATCACCGTGGCCTCGGCCGCGCCGTCGCGCAGGCCGTGCAGGATGCGCTTTTCCACCTGCGGGTCGACGCTGGAGGTGGCGTCGTCGAGGATGAGCAGCCGCGGCTCGCGTACGAGCGCGCGGGCCAGGGCCAGGCGCTGCCGCTGGCCGCCCGACAGCGTCGCGCCGCGCTCGCCGATCCTGGTGTCGAGGCCGGACGGCAGCGCGCTGACGAAGCCGTCGGCCTGCGCCAGCCGCAGTGCCGCCCAGATCCGCTCGTCCGGCACCGCCGCGCCGAGCGCGATGTTGCCGCGCACGGTGTCGTCGAACAGGAACGTCTGCTGCGGGACCAGCGCCACCGCGGCGCTGACCCCGCCCTTCGCCACCTCGCGCAGGTCGGTGCCGTCGATGCGGATCACCCCCGTGCCGGGGTCGATCAGGCGCGCGAGGAGCTGGGTGAGCGTCGACTTGCCCGCGCCGGTCGGCCCGACGACCGCGACCGTGCGGCCCGGCGCGACGGTGAAGCTCACGTCCTTCAGCACCGGGCTCCCCGGCACGTAGGCGTAGGAGACGCCCTCGGCCTCCACCCGGGCCGGGCCGGAGGCGGCCAGGGCGGCCGTGCCGTACTCCATGGAGCCGGTGGCGTCGAGGACGTCCCTGATCCGCGTCCAGCCGACGACGCTGCGCGGCAGCTCGGCCAGCACCCAGCCGAGCGCCCGGATCGGGAAGGCGAGAAGGGTGAACAGGTAGGCGACCTGGATGAGGTCGCCGGCCGCGACGCCGCCCGACTCCAGCCGGAGTGACCCGACGAGCAGCACGGCCAGCACGCCCAGCGTGGGCAGCGCCTCCAGCATGGGGTCGAACAGCCCGCGCACCCGGCCGACGGCGACGTTGGCGTCCCGCAGTGCGTCGGCCTTCGCCTGGAACCGGGCGGTCTCCGCGTCCTCCCTGCCGAGGGTCTTGACGACGAGCGCGCCGTCGAAGCTTTCGTGGGCGACCTCGCTCACCTCGGCCCGCAGTTGCTGGGCGCGCATCGCCAGCGGCGACAGCCTGCGCTGGTAGACGAAGTTGAGCACGGCCACGGCGGGGAAGATCAGGAACCCGACCACGGCGAGAAGCGGGTCGACCAGCACGATCGCCACGGCGGCCGTCACGAGCATCACGATCACGCCCACCGCCATCGGCAGCGGGGCGAGCGGCGCCCAGGCCGCCTCGACGTCGGAGTTGGCGTTGGACAGCAGCTGCCCGGTCGGGTGGCGGTGGTGCCAGGCGAGCGGGAGCCGCAGGTACTGGCGGGTGACCGCGCGGCGGGAGTGGGCCTGCATCCGGTACTGGTGGATTCCGGCCATGATGCGCCGGCCCATGATCCCCGCGGCCTTGAGCACCGCCACGCCGACGATCAGCAGGGCCGCCGCGGCCAGCGCGCCGCCGCTCGCCGTCCCCTCCCGGAACGCCGGCAGCACCGCGTTGTCCGTCGCCCAGCCGAGCGCCCAGGACGAGGCGACGGTCATCGCGCCGTAGAGGGCGCTGGCGAGGACCGCGCCGGTGAAGATCCCCGGCTCGGTCTTGATCGCCACGCCGATGACCTTCAGACCCTGGAGCATGACTGAGCTGCCGGGCCGCGCGGGAGGCTCCTTCGTCGGCACGCGGTGCGTTCCTTCCGGTCGGGAAACGGGCGGGGCGGCTCCCTGCGAGCGCCCCGGAGGGGGACGTTACCCACTCGGGGGACGCCGGCGGATCGGTCGCCGGGCCGACGTCGCCCAAGCCCTTGGTCCTAGATACTCCCTATCATCCCGATCAACTGGTTTTATTCCTGGAGACCGGCCGCCGCTCCGCGGGGACCCGGCCGGCGCATAGGCTGATCGTGTGACACACGCCCAGACGGAGCGCGCCGCGCTCTGCGATCTGCTCGACCGCCTCGGCCCGGGGGCGCCCACGCTGTGCGAGGGGTGGGCGACCGAGGATCTCGCGGCCCACATCGTCCTGCGCGAGCGCCGGCTCGACGCCGCGCCCGGCATCGCGCTGCCGTTCCTGGCCGGCTACACCGCCGCCGTGCAGGAGCGCATCAAGCGGCGTCCGTTCCCCGAGCTGGTGGGGCTCATCCGCAACGGCCCGCCGCGCTGGACGCCATACGGCCTGGTGCCGCGGCTGGACGACCTCGTCAACACCGTCGAGCTGTTCGTCCATCACGAGGACGTGCGCCGGGCGCAGGCCGGGTGGGAGCCCCGGGTGATCCCCCGCGACCTGCAGGAGACGTTCTGGCAGCGGCTGCGCGGCGCCGCCCGGCTCTTCCTGCGCAAGGCCCCGGTGGGGGTCGTGCTGCGCCGCCCCGACGGGGCGAAGACGGCCGGGCGGATGGCCGAGCCCGCGGTCGTGGTCACCGGCGAGCCGTCGGAGCTGCTGCTGTTCGCCTTCGGCCGGCAGGCGCACGCCCGTGTGACGTACGAGGGAGACCCGGCGGCGGTCGCCCGGCTGCAGCAGGCCCGATTGGGACTGTGAGTACGGACTTGCGGGATTGTCCGGAATCCTCCGCCTCAACGCGGCGCCATGCGGCAGCATGAGATCGGCGCACGTTGTATGGGAGCGTTTGGGAGCCCCGGATGAACGTCAAAAAGGTCCTGACCTATGTGGCCGTCGCGTTCGTGATCTTCTATTTGTTCACGCGACCGGCGGACGCCGCCGCCGCGGTCAGGAACATATTCGGAGGCATCACCACGGGGGCCGAACAACTGTCCGCATTCTTCACCTCGCTGTTTTCCGGCTGAGCGCCGTCGTCTTCCGGCCGGACATGCCCTTCCCCGGGCCGGGCGTGCTCGTCCCCCGGTCCGGGCCGGCGTCGGCCGGGCGGGCCGGGGACGGGCCGTGATGACCCATCCGCCACTCCCGTCTCACGATGAGAGCGGAACGGCCTCATGTCCGCGCGGCTAGTTATGATCAACACTGGCGCCGGGTAAAAACGACCGGGATACCGAGTGCAGGAGGCCCCCCGATGAAGGTGAAGAAGGTTCTCACGTGGGCAGCCATCGCGTTTGTCGTCTTCTACCTCTACAACCAGCCGCAGGCGGCGGCGGGCGCGGTGCGAGGCGTGTTCGACACGGTCAACACCGGAGCCAGCCGGTTGGCGACCTTCTTTACCTCGGTCTTGAGTTGACGCCCCCGCTGACCGCCCGTTTTTCCGCTGCCGATCCCGGCCACGACCACACCGAGCAACAAACGACAAGCCGACCGTAATCACCGTCAGAGCCGCCAGGCTCTCCGCGCACAAGGCCGGCAGGGCATCCGCCCTTGCTCCGCCGGCCTCTTTTTCCCAAATTCACGCTTCCTGCCACTTGCGCCCCCTTTTTCGTCAAGCGTGCGGCAATATGGGCTTAGCTGCCGTTCTGTCCGGTATGGGGGAATTGCGCCGCCGCCCGCCGGGCTCGCCGCCGCAAGCGAAGCGGGCTCGCCGGGTCAAGCGGGCTCACCGTACCGGGCCGGGCACGCGTTCCGCGGTAAATCACCGGCATCCTCGGCGCACCATCGGCCGGGACATGCCCGATAAAGGGCATATAATCACCTTTGCCAGGTTCCACCTACTATCGCCCTATTTGCGATGAATCGTATGGACGATTGCATGATGTCCGGCTGACCATTGAGGAGGCGGACTCCGGAGCGCCGCACGATCCCTCGACGGACAGGAGACAGCTATGCGTTTCCCGAGCCTGCTGGGCCTCGCGTTCCTCGCCGCCGTCGGTCTCGCCGCGGCCCAACCGGCCCACGAGGCGTCCGCCTCCGGCGGCTACGGCTACGAACACGGTTACGCGTGCGGGCACGGCCCCCACCAGGCGCAGTGGCAGTACCAGTGGATGGGGATGTCCTCGCTCGGCACCGGCCCGGACGCCTACCCCACCGCCATCATCGACATCGACTGAGCGCGGCCGGGGGCCGGCCCGAGCGGGCGCGGCCCCCGGCGTGACGCTCAGCGCACGGGGTGGCCGGCCGCGCGCAGCGTGTCCTTCACCTCGTGGATCTTGAGCTGGCCGAAGTGGAAGACCGAGGCCGCCAGCACGGCGTCCGCCCCGGCGTCCACCGCGGGCGGGAAGTCCTCCAGCCGCCCGGCGCCGCCGGAGGCGATCAGCGGGACGCTCACCGCCGCCCGTACGGCCCGCAGCATCTCCAGGTCGTATCCCGACTTGGTGCCGTCGCCGTCCATCGAGTTGAGCAGGATCTCACCGACGCCGAGCTCCTCCCCGCGCCTGGCCCACTCGACCGCGTCGATGCCGGTCCCCCGGCGCCCGCCGTGGGTGGTCACCTCGAACCCCGACGGCGTGGGCGGCCCGTCGACCACCCGGCGCGCGTCCACCGACAGCACGATGCACTGCGACCCGAACCGGCGCGACGCCTCGGTCAGCAGTTCCGGCCGGGCGATGGCCGCGGTGTTGATCGCGACCTTGTCGGCGCCCGCGCGCAGCAACCGGTCCACGTCGTCGGCCGACCGCACGCCGCCTCCCACGGTCAGCGGGATGAACACCTGCTCGGCCGTACGCCGCACGACGTCGAGCATGGTCTCGCGCTCGCCGGAGGAGGCGGTGATGTCGAGGAAGGTCAGCTCGTCGGCCCCCTCGGCGTCGTAGCGCGCGGCCAGCTCGACCGGGTCGCCGGCGTCCCTGAGGTTTTCGAAGTTGACCCCCTTGACGACCCGGCCCGCGTCCACGTCCAGGCAGGGGATCACCCGCACCGCCACGGTCATCGCTCAGACCCCGCCGTTGCCGCGTTCCATCGGCCGGTACGCCTCGACCTCGACCTCGACCAGCATCCGCTCGTCGACCAGCCCGGCGACCTGCACGGCCGTGCAGACGGGCCGTACGTCGCCGAAGATCTCGCCGTGCGCCTTGCCGACGGCGTCGAAGTCGTCGGCGTTCACCACGTACAGGCGGGTGCGCACCACGTCGGCCCGGGTGGTGCCGGCCTTCTCGACGGCGTCCAGCGCGATGGAGATGGCGGTGAGCGTCTGCTGGTAGGCGTCGCCCACATGCTGGACCTCGCCGCCCACGGTGGCGGTGCAGCCGGACACGAGGACGTGCGGCCCGGCGACGACGGCGCGGGCGTAGCCGTACCGGTCCTCCCAGGGACCGCCGGAGGAGATCCGCCCTTCGGGCATCTGCGTGCTCATGCCGACTTCACCGCCGCCAGGGCCTCTTCGAGCGTGAACGCCTGGGCGTACAGCGCCTTGCCCACGATGGCGCCCTCCACGCCCTCCGGAACGAGCGACGCGAGCGCCCGCAGGTCGTCGAGCGAGGACACCCCGCCGCTGGCGATGACCGGGCGGTCGGTCCGCGCGCAGACCTGACGCAGCAGGTCGAGGTTGGGACCGCGCAGCGTGCCGTCCTTGGTGACGTCGGTGACGACGTAGCGGGGGCAGCCCTCCGACTCCAGCCGGTCGAGCACCTCCCACAGGTCGCCGCCCTCCTTGGTCCAGCCGCGGGCGGCCAGCGTGGTGCCGCGCACGTCCAGCCCCACCGCGATGCGGTCGCCGTGCTCGGCGATCGCCTTGGCGCACCATTCGGGGTTCTCCAGCGCGGCGGTGCCGATGTTCACCCGGCGGCAGCCGGTGCTCAGCGCGGCCTCCAGCGACTCGTCGTCGCGGATCCCGCCGGACAGCTCCACGTTCACATCGAGCGCGCCGACGACCGAGGCGAGCAGCTCGCGGTTGCTCCCCCTGCCGAACGCCGCGTCGAGGTCGACCAGGTGAATCCACTCCGCACCGGCCTTCTGCCAGGCCAGGGCGGCGGCGAGCGGATCCCCGTACGAGGTCTCCGTCCCCGCCTCGCCCTGCACGAGGCGGACGGCTTGGCCGTCGGCGACGTCGACGGCTGGGAGCAATACGAGCGACATTTTGGTCATGACCTCCGGTCGAAAACGATGGTGACAAACACCGGGAGCAGCAGGATCGAGCCGAGGAACACGCCCAGCCGGGCCATCCACGAGTCGAGCAGGATCCAGCCGAGCACCTGGACGAGGAACCACAGCACGGCGACGACGGCGTTCTCGCTCCGGCGGCGGCGGGCGAGATACCCGCGCTGCCGGGCCACCCGCACCGGTCTGGCCGGCCGCGGCAGCACCGCGGCCAGGACTCCGGCGACGGGCCCGGTGACCCGCTCGCGGATCTCGCGCCGTCTGGCGGCCCTCGCCTCACGCTCGGCCCGGGCCGCCGCGAGGCGCTCGCGCTCGGCTTCGCGCTCCGCCCTCCGGCGGGCCCGTTCCTTGCTCATCGGGCCTCCCGCCCAGTCCGGTGACGCCGTTGAGAGGTCCGGTCACGCCGCTCGGCTCCGGACACGGCCCAGCCGGCGCCCACGGACGCAAACGCCGCACCCCCAGTGTCGCACCGCCGTCGTGAGATTACGCCAGCCGGACACGCTCACAACGTGCTCAGCCAGTTGGACAGCAGCACGGCCCCCGCGTCCCCGGACTTCTCCGGGTGGAACTGGGTGGCCATGAGGGGGCCGTTCTCGACGGCGGCCACGAACGGCACGCCGTGCTCGGCCCAGGTGACCAGCGGCTCCTCGAAGCCGTCGCCGGCCCGCAGCCGCCAGTCGCGCACCCCGTAGGAGTGGACGAAGTAGAAGCGGGTCCCGTCATCCAGCCCGCGGAACAGCGCGCTGCCCTCGGGCACGGTCACGGTGTTCCACCCCATGTGGGGCAGCACCGGCGCGTCGAGACGCTCGACCGTGCCGGGCCACTCGCCGCAGCCCTCCGTCTCGACGCCGTGCTCGACGCCCTTCTCGAACAGGATCTGCATGCCGACGCAGATCCCGAGCACCGGGCGCCCGCCGGCCAGGCGGCGGCCGATGATCTGGTCGCCGCGCACCTTCTTGAGCCCTTCCATGCACGCGGCGAACGCCCCGACGCCGGGGACGACGAGCCCGTCCGCGTCCAGCGCCGCCTCGAAGCCGGAGGTGACGGTGACGTCCGCCCCCACCCGGGCCAGCGCCCGCTCGGCCGAGCGCAGGTTGCCCGAGCCGTAGTCGAGCACGACCACGCGCTTGCTCACTGCCACCACATCACTCCCGCGGTGATCGCCATGACCGCCCCGACGCCCGCCAGCGCCGCCAGCAGCTTGAGGCCCTGCCGAATGCCCGAGATGACCCCGCCGATCAGGAACAGGCCGATGAAGATCATCCCACCGGACGCGAACGTCATCAGAGGACGCCCTTGGTGCTGGGCACGCCGGTCGCCCGCGGGTCCCGCTCCGACGCCTCGCGCAGCGCCCGCGCGAGCGCCTTGAACTGCGCCTCCACGATGTGGTGCGCGTTGCGGCCGTACGGCACGTGCACGTGGAGGCAGATCGCCGCCTGCGCGACGAACGACTCCAGGATGTGCCGGGTCATGGTGGTGTCGTAGTCGGGCCCGATCATCGGGGCCATGCCCTCGGGCTCGGTGTGGATCAGGTACGGCCGGCCGGACAGGTCCACCGTGACCTGCGCGAGCGCCTCGTCCAGCGGGCAGGAGGCGCTGCCGAACCGCCGGATGCCCGACTTGTCGCCCAGGGCCTCGCGGAACGCCGTCCCGAGCGCGATCGAGGTGTCCTCGATCGTGTGGTGGGCGTCGATGTGCAGGTCGCCCTCGGTCTTCACGGTCAGGTCGAACAGGCCGTGCTTGCCGAGCTGGTTGAGCATGTGGTCGAAGAAGCCGACGCCGGTCGACACGTCGACGATCCCGGTGCCGTCGAGGCAGATCTCGACCAGCACCGACGTCTCCTTCGTCGTGCGCTCGACCCGGCCGCGGCGCCCGTTGAGCTCGGTCATGCGAGGACCCCCTCCAGTGCGGCGCGGAAGGCCGCCATCTCTTCCGGCGTGCCGATCGACACGCGCAACCACCCCGCGGGGCCGGTCTCCCGGATCAGCACCCCGCGCTCAAGCAGCCCTTCCCACACCGACCGCCGATCCGTGAACTTCCCGAACAGCACGAAGTTGGCGTCGGAGTCCGCGGCCACCAGGCCGCGCCCCCGCAGCCACTCCACGGTGGCGTCCCGCTCGGCGCGCAGCGCGTCCACCGTGCCCAGCAGCTCCTCGCGGTGCGCCAGCGCGACCCGGGCCGCCGCCTGGGTCAGCGTGGACAGGTGGTACGGCAGGCGGACCAGCAGCATGGCGTCGACCACCGCCGGGTCGGCGGCGAGGTAGCCGAGCCGGGTGCCGGCCATCGCGAACGCCTTGGACATGGTCCGGGTCACGATCAGCCGGGGGTTGCCGGGCAGCAGGGTCAGCGCCGACGGCGTGCCGGTGCGGGCGAACTCGGCGTACGCCTCGTCCACCACGACCATGCCGGGCGCGGCGGCGAGGATCCGCTCGATGACCTCCAGCGGCAGCGCCGTGCCGGTCGGGTTGTTCGGCGAGGTCAGGAACACCACGTCGGGGCGGTGCTCCTCGATCGCGGCCACGGCGGCGCCGGGGTCGAGCGCGAAGTCCTCCTCGCGCCGGCCCTCGATCCACCGGGTGTTCGTGCCGCTCGCGATGATCGGGTGCATCGAGTACGACGGCTCGAACCCGATGGCCGAGCGGCCGGGGCCGCCGAACGCCTGGAGGATCTGCTGGATGATCTCGTTGGAGCCGTTGGCCGCCCACACCTGGCGGGCCGTCAGCCCGTGGCCGAGGTAGTCGGCGAGGTCCTTGCGCAGCTCGACGGCGTCCCTGTCGGGGTAGCGGTTCAGCGTCGCCGCGCCCCGGCGTACGGCACGGGCGAGGTCGTCGATCAGCGCGGCCGACGGCGGGTAGGGGTTCTCGTTGGTGTTGAGCTGCACCGGCACGTCGAGCTGCGGCGCGCCGTACGGCTGCTTGCCGCGCAGGTCGTCGCGGATCGGCAGGTCGTCGAGGGTCGTCATGCGGGCACTTCCCAGTCGAAGCGGGCGCGGATCGCGGCGCCGTGGGCGGGCAGGTCCTCGGCGTCGGCGAGCGCGCACACGTGCGCCGCGGCGCCGGCCAGCGCCTCGCGGTCGTAGTCCACGACGTGGATGCCGCGCAGGAACGTCTGCACCGACAGCCCCGAGGAGTGGCAGGCGCAGCCGCCGGTGGGCAGCACGTGGTTGGACCCGGCCATGTAGTCGCCGAGCGAGACCGGCGCGTACGGCCCGACGAAGATCGCGCCGGCGTTGCGGACGCGGGCGGCCACCGCGCGGGCGTCGGCCGTCTGGATCTCAAGGTGCTCGGCGGCGTAGGCGTCCACGACCTTCAGGCCGTCGTCGATGTCCGAGACGAGCACGATGCCGGACTGGCGGCCGGAGAGCGCCTCGGTGATGCGCGCGCTGTGCCGGGTCGCCGCGACCTGGCCGGGCAGCTCCTTCTCCACCGCGTCGGCCAGCTCCACGCTGGTGGTGACCAGCACGGAGGCGGCGATCACGTCGTGCTCGGCCTGGCTGATCAGGTCGGCCGCGACGTGCACGGGGTCGGCGGTCTCGTCGGCGAGGATCGCGATCTCGGTCGGGCCGGCCTCGGAGTCGATGCCGATGCGGCCCTTGAGCAGGCGCTTGGCCGCGGCCACCCAGATGTTGCCGGGACCGGTCACCATCGTGACCGGGCGGCACTCCTCGGTGCCGTAGGCGAACATCGCCACGGCCTGGGCGCCGCCCACGGCGTACACCTCGTCGACGCCGAGCAGCGCGCAGGCGGCGAGGATCGTGGGGTGCGGCAGGCCGCCGAACTCCTTCTGCGCGGGCGAGGTGACCGCCAGCGACGGCACGCCCGCCTCCTGCGCGGGGACGACGTTCATGACCACGCTGGAGGGGTAGACGGCCCGGCCGCCCGGCACGTACAGCCCCACGCGGTCGACCGGCACCCAGCGCTCGGTCACCGTGCCGCCCGGCACGACCTGGGTCGTGGTGTCGGTGCGGCGCTGGTCGCGGTGGACCAGGCGGGCGCGGCGGATCGACTCCTCCAGCGCCGCGCGCACGGCCGGATCCAGCTCTTCCAGGGCCCGCGCGAGGGCCTCGGCGGGCACCCGGGTGGACTCCAGCTCCACCCCGTCGAATCGCGCGGTCAGCTCCCGTAGGGCTGCCACGCCGCGATGGCGTACGTCCGCACAGATGGGCCGCACCTTCTCCAGGGCGGCCTCGACGTCGAGCTCGGCGCGGGGCAGCACGTCGCGCAGGTCGGCAGGAAGGGACCCGCGCAGGTCGATACGGGAAATCACCGTCCCAGTCTACGGACGACCAGGGACGGATCCGTGAGTGTCCAGCATTCGGGACGGGGCGTTTCGGCGGGCGCGCATCATCCGGGACCTGGGAATCTTCCGCGGCGGCCGGATCCCGGGCGCGATCCTTGACAGGTTTTCGGGCATTAATCCACACTCTCGGGCGATATCAGTCATATTCGGGCAGAGGCGGATTCTTGCTTCCGGCGCAGCGGCACCAGCGGATCATCGAAGCCCTCGGGCGCAAGGGGACCGTGCGCACCGGCGACCTGGCCGCGCTGCTCGGCGTCTCCCGCGAGACCATCCGGCGCGACCTGGCGATCCTGGAGCGCCGCGCGCTGCTCGTCCGCGTGCACGGCGGGGCGGCCACGGCGCCGTCCGGCACCGGCGAGGAACCGTCCTACCCGGAGCGCTCCACGAGCGGGTCGGAGGCGAAGGCCGTGATCGGCGCGCTCGCGGCACGGCTCCTGCGGCCGGGGCAGACCGTGATCATCGATGCGGGCACCACGGCCGTCCACGTCGCCAGGGCCGTGCCCCCCTCCTTCCGCGGGGTGGTCGCCACCTGCTCGCTGCTGGTGGCGGCCGAGCTGGCGGGCCGCCCCGGCGTCGAGGTGCTGGTGTCGGGCGGGCGCGTGCGGCAGGGCGACCTGGCCGTCTCCAACGCCTGCACGCTGGCGTTCTTCCGGGATCTGCACGCCGACGTGGCGTTCCTCGGCTCGGGCGGGGTGGACGCCGAGGCCGGGCTCACCGACTACTTCCTCGACGAGGTCGCGACCAAGCGCGTGATCCTCGCCGGCGCCGCCCGGACGTACGCGCTCGCCGACGGCGCCAAGCACGGCAGGATCGCCTCCTACCGGGTGTGCGCCCTGGACTGCCTGTCCGGCCTGATCACAGACGCGCCGCCCCCTCCCCCGCTGGCGTCCGCCCTGGCCGGAGCGGGCGCGGAGGTGATCACCCCGTAGGCGTGCCCGGCCGCGCGGCCCCGCCGCCGGGCCCGGACCGCTGCGCCTCCCCCGGCACCGGCCGGGGAGGCGATCCACGCCCC
>JADGHC010000523.1 GCA_019689655.1 Microbispora sp. | reverse complement strand
CACCCCGGTGAAGTCCACGCCGCCGCCAAAGCCCACCCCGGCGCCGACGAAGACCACCACGGCGCCCAAGCCCACCGCGACGGCCAAGCCCACGCCGTCGAAGACCGCGGCGCCCAAGCCCAACCCCTACACGGCCACGGGGGTGTGCGGCAGCGGCTACGCCGTCGTCGACTCGCACTCCTACGGGCAGGCGACGACGTACCTGCTCTACAACGCGTCCAAGGGCTACAACTGCGTGGTCACCATGTCGAAGTACGTCGTACCCGGCAAGATCAAGATGAGCGCCGTGCTCAAGGTCCAGAACGGCTCGTCGGCCAACGACTCCGGCTCCTACACGGCCTACGCGGGGCCGGTCCGGCTGCCGGCCAAGGGCAAGTGCGTCATCTGGGGCGGCGGCTACGGCAGCGCGGCCTGGACCAGCGGCTGGTCGCACTGCTCCTGACCCACCGGTCGTACCGGCGGGGCCACCGGGGACGGCGGCGGCCGGACCCGGCGCGTTGACGCGGCGGCGGCTCACCACGGAGGATGATCACGTGACAGAACTCGGTTCGGTGGCGCGATGACGGTGCTCGTGAGCCGGCTGGACACCTCCAGCGGCGAGTACGCCACACGGCGCGAGGCCATGCTGGCCAAGCTCGCCGAGCTGGAGGCCGAGCACGCAAAGGCCGTCGCCGGAGGCGGGCCGAAGTACGTCGAACGGCACCGGGAGCGCGGCAAGCTGCTCCCCCGGGAGCGGATCGAACTGCTGGTCGACCCCGACTCGCCGTTCCTGGAGCTGTCCCCCCTGGCGGCCTGGGGCACCGAGTATCCGGTCGGCGCGAGCGTCGTGACCGGCATCGGGGTGATCGAGGGCGTCGAATGCGTCATCACGGCCAGCGACCCCACCGTACGCGGCGGCGCGTCCAACCCCTGGACGCTGCGCAAGACGCTGCGCGCCGCCGAGATCGCGTTGCGCAACCGCATGCCGTACGTGAACCTGGTGGAGTCGGGCGGCGCGGACCTGCCGTCGCAGAAGGACATCTTCATCCCCGGCGGCCAGGTCTTCCGCGACCTGACCCGGCTGTCGGCGGAAGGCATCCCGACGATCGCGCTGGTCTTCGGCAACGCGACCGCGGGCGGCGCGTACGTGCCGGGGTTGAGCGACCACGTCGTCATGGTGCGGGAGCGGGCCAAGGTGTTCCTCGGCGGCCCGCCGCTGGTGAAGATGGCCACCGGCGAGGAGTCCGACGACGAGTCGCTGGGCGGCGCGGAGATGCACGCGCGGACGTCCGGGCTGGCCGACTACCTCGCCGCCGACGAGTACGACGCGCTGCGCATCGGCCGCCGCATCGTGCGGCGGCTCAACTGGCGCAAGGCCGGGAACGTTCCCCCGTCCCCGTACGCGGAGCCGCTGTACGACGAGGACGAACTGCTGGGAATCGTGCCGGAGGACCTCAAGGTGCCCTTCGACCCCCGGGAGGTCCTGGCCCGGGTGGTGGACGGCAGCGACTTCGACGAGTTCAAGCCGCTCTACGGGCCGAGCCTGGTCACCGGGTGGGCGAGCATCCACGGCCACCCGGTCGGCATCCTCGCCAACGCCGGCGGCGTGCTGTTCGGCGCGGAGTCCCAGAAGGCCGCCCAGTTCATCCAGCTCGCCGACCAGACGCGTACGCCGCTGGTCTTCCTGCAGAACACCACGGGGTACATGGTCGGCAAGGAGTACGAGCAGAGCGGCATCATCAAGCACGGCGCTTTGATGATCAACGCGGTGGCCAACTCGACCGTGCCGCACATCACGATCGTCATGGGCGCCTCGTACGGCGCGGGCAACTACGGGATGTGCGGGCGGGCCTACGACCCCCGCTTCCTGTTCAGCTGGCCGAGCGCGAAGTCGGCCGTCATGGGCCCGGCCCAGCTCGCGGGCGTCATGTCGATCGTGGGCCGGGCGGCGGCCGAGGCGCGTGGGCAGGTCTACGACGAGGAGGCCGATGCGGCGATGCGCGCGGAGATCGAGGCGCAGATCGAGTCGGAGTCGGCGGCGTTCTTCCTGTCCGGCCGGCTGTACGACGACGGGGTGATCGACCCCCGCGACACCCGTACGGTGCTCGGGCTGTGCCTGTCGGCGGTCGCGGGCGCACCGGACGCCGGCCGGCCCGGCTACGGCGTCTTCCGGATGTGACCGGCATGCGCGTCCGCGGCATGCTCAGGGACGACGTGCTCGTGCTGATCGACGAGGGTGAGGGGTCATGATCGGGCGGCTGCTGGTCGCGAACCGCGGGGAGATCGCCCGCCGGGTCTTCCGCACCTGCCGCGAGCTGGGAATCGAGACCGTCGCCGTCTTCACCGACGCCGACGTGTCCGCGCCGCACGTCACCGAGGCCGGCCAGGCGGTACGGCTGGGCGCTCCCCCGGCGTACCTCGACCCGGAGCGCATCGTCGAGGCGGCCCGCAGGTCGGGGGCCGACGCGGTGCATCCCGGCTACGGCTTCCTGGCGGAGAACGCCGGCTTCGCCCGCGCCGTGCTGGACGCCGGGCTGACCTGGATCGGCCCCTCCCCCGAGGCCATCGCCGCGATGGGCCGGAAGATCGAGGCGAAGGCACGGATGGAGGAGGCCGGGGTGCCGGTGCTGCCGACCATCCCGCTCACCCCGGACATCCCGGTGGAAATGACCTCTCCCCTGCTGGTCAAGGCGTCGGCGGGCGGCGGCGGTCGCGGCATGCGGGTCGTGCGCGACCCGGCCGATCTGCCCGTGGCCGTCGAGTCGGCCCGGCGGGAGGCGCTGTCGGCCTTCGGCGACGGCACGCTGTTCGCCGAGCCGCTGCTGGAGGGCGCCCGCCACATCGAGGTGCAGATCCTCGCCGACGCCCACGGCACGGTCTGGGCGCTCGGCGAGCGCGAGTGCTCCATTCAGCGCCGCCACCAGAAGGTGATCGAGGAGGCCCCCTCCCCCGCGGTCGGCCCCGAGCTGCGCCGCGAGCTGAGCGAGGCGGCGATCCGGGCCGCCCGGGCCATCGGCTACCAGGGCGCGGGCACCGTCGAGTTCCTGCTGTCGGACGAGGGCTTCTTCTTCCTGGAGATGAACACCCGCCTCCAGGTGGAGCACCCGGTCACCGAGTGCGTCTACGGCGTGGACCTGGTCCGGCTGCAAATCGAGGTGGCCGAGGGCGCGCACCTCGCCGCGCTGCCGCCGAGCCCGGTCGGTCACGCCATCGAGGCCCGCCTGTACGCCGAGGACGCCGAGGGCCGCCCGCAAAGCGGCGTGCTGCACCGCTTCGAGATCCCCGGCGTGGACGGCGAGTTCGGCCTCGGGGCACGGCTGCGCCTCGACTCCGGGGTGGTCTCCGGCACCGAGATCGGCGTCCACTACGACCCCCTGCTCGCCAAGGTCGTCTCGTACGGCCGGGACCGGGCGGAGGCGGTCCGGCGGCTGGCGGGCGCGCTCGCCCGGGCGCGGATCCACGGGGTGGCCACCAATCGCGACCTGCTCGTGGGGGTGCTGCGGCACCCGGACTTCCTGTCCGGGGCGCTCGACATCGGCTTCCTCGACCGCCACCCCGCTCCGGCCCCGCTCGCCGGTCCGGAGGCCGTACGGCTGTCCGCGCTCGCGGCGGCGCTGGCCGGGGCGGCGGCCAACCGCGAGGCCGCCCGGCGCCACGGCGTGCTCGGCGGGCTGCCGAGCGGCTGGCGCAACGTCCCTTCGCAGCCGCAGCGTACGGCGTTCCGCACCGACGACGGCGAGCGCCTGGAGATCGCCTACCGGCTGACCAGGGACGGGCTGCGGGCCGAGGGCTTCGAGCAGGTCACCCTCGTGTCGGCGGAACCCGGCCGGGTGGTGCTGGAGACGGCCGGGCTACGGCAGACCTTCGAGGTGGCCGCCTACCCGGGCATGGTGCACGTCGACTCTCCGCTCGGCCCGGTGCGGCTCGCCCCGGTCGAACGGCTGCCCGAACCGGTGGTGCACGTGACGCCGGGGGCGCTGCCCGCCCCGATGCCGGGCACGGTCGTGCGTGTCGAGGTCAAGCCCGGTGACGTGGTCGAGGCCGGGCAGCCGGTGGTGGTGCTCGAGGCGATGAAGATGGAGCACACCATCGTGTCTCCCGCCCCCGGCACGGTGGCCGCGCTGCACGTGACGCCGGGCACGCAGGTCGAGGCGGGCGTCCCGCTCGCCGTGATCGAGCCGTCGCCGCCCTCCGAACCGGACGGCGCACCGTCCGCGGAAGGACCCGGGGAGGCCCGCGCCGACAGCGGCGGGACGGCCGGCGCGGAAACGGGCACGGACACCACTGCGGGCACGGACACCACTGCGGGCCCGGCCGCCGATGCGGGCACCGGCGCGGCGGCCGGCGGGGTGACCGGTGAGGGAACCAACGCGGCGGCAGGTGGAGGAGCCGCCGCGGGGCCTGGCCCGGCAGTCGGCCCGGCGGCCGGCCACGGCCCGGGCGTGCCGGACAGCAGCCCCGAAACGGGCCCCGGGAACGCCGCGGAGAACGGCCCACCGGCG
>JADGHC010000522.1 GCA_019689655.1 Microbispora sp. | reverse complement strand
CGGGGGCGCGGCCGCGCGCGCCCAGCACCCCCCGGGCCGGGGGGGGGCCCACCCCGGCCGCGCCGGTCCGCAGGACGTCGGACGGCCCGAGCCGGGCGGGGGTCAGCCGGGTCATCGCGTCCCTCCCGTGGCCTTCCGCGCCGGGATCGGCCCGGCGGCTTCGGGGACGCCCGGCCGCGCCTTGGGGTTGGGGCCGGGCGGGCGGCGCCCGATGCCCGCCCCGGGGTCGGCGACGACGCGGCCGTCGCGTACGCGTACCTGCCGCGGGCACCACTCGGCGATCTCGAGGTCGTGGGTGATGACCGCGATGGTGGTTCCGGCGGCGTGCAGGTCGCGCAGCACTCCCAGCACCTCGGCGCCCGCGGCCGTGTCCAGGTTGCCGGTCGGTTCGTCGGCCAGCAGCAGCGGCGGGTCGCCGGCCACCGCGCGGGCCACCGCCACGCGCTGCTGCTCGCCGCCGGACAGCTGGCTGGGCCGGTGGCCCAGGCGGTGGCCGAGGCCCACCCGTTCCAGCGCGGCGGCGGCGCGTTCCCGCCGGGTCCGCAGCGGGGTGCCGGTGTACAGCAGGCCGTCGGCGACGTTGTCCAGCGCGCTCATCCCGGGTGCGAGGTGGAACTGCTGGAAGACGAACCCCAGGTGGCGGGCGCGCAGCGCGGACAGCTCGCGGTCGCGCAGGCCGGCCACGTCGTGCCCGGCGATGCGTACGGTGCCCGTGGTGGGGCGGTCCAGGGTACCGATCAGGTGCAGCAGGGTCGACTTGCCGGAGCCGGACGGCCCGGCGATGGCGACCAGCTCGCCGCGCTCGATCAGCAGGTCCACTCCGCGCAGGGCCCGTACGCCGCCGTCGTACACCTTGGTCACCTCGCGCAGCTCCACGATGTACGGCTGCTTGGGCTGCGGGACGCTCATGAGGCGGGCACCCCGACTTTCATGCCCTCGGCGAGCCCGGCGCCGGTGATCTCGACCAAGCCGCCGCCGAAGGCGCCGAGCTCCACCGGGACCACGCGGGTGGAGGTGCCCTCGACCACCTCGACGCCGAAGCCGCCCTCCCGCAAGGCCAGCAGTGCCTCCACCGGTACGGCCAGCACGTTCTTGCGCCGCTCGCTGACCAGCTCCACCTCGACGGGGGCCTTGTCGAGGCGGGTCTTGGGAGTCTTGGCCAGGGTGATGTCGACGTCGATGGTGCTGCCCTCGTCGTCGCCCTGCCCGGAGGAGGCGGCCTTGGCCACCGTGCCGACCGAGGTGATCTTCCCGGCGACCCGCTCGCCGCCGGGCAGCTCGACGGTGACCTTGGCGCCCTTCCTCGCCAGCGCCTGGTCGTCGGTGGACAGGTCCACGTGCACCAGCCGCCGTACGCCGGACACGGTGAGGGCCGGACGCCCGGGGGCGATCTTGTCGCCCACCTCGACCTTGGCGTCGGTCACCCGGGCCGCGCCGGGCAGGAAGACCACCTGGGAGGCGTCCACCTGGCCGGTCTCTGGCAGCCCGGCGTCGTCCTGCCATTCCTTGACGGCCAGGTAGGTCGCATAGCTGAAGTGGTCGTCCACGGTCAGGTCGTCGCCGTAGCCGAGGACCTTGAGGTTGCGTTCGAGCTGCTCCACGTCGGGCCCGTCGTCGACGCCTTGGCGCAGGGTGCGGTACATCGGCAGCGAGCCGTACATGAGGACGACGGGCTTGCGGTCGACCCTGAGCAGCGCGTGGCCGCGCCGGACGACGGCGCCTTCGGCGGGCACCCAGGTCACGGTGCCGGCGGCGTCGGTGCCGACCTGCCGTTCGCCGGAGTAGGTCAGCGCTCCCTCGACGGTCTTGGTGTCGACCAGGTCCTGCCGGGTGATGGTCGCGGTGGCGGGGACCGGGGGCGGGGACGGCTCGGCCGCGCCGGCGCCGTCCCCGCCCGCCACGGCGACGGCCGTTCCCGCGGCGGCCAGGGCGAGGACCCCTGCGCCCGCGATCACCAGTCCCTTCCTCACGGCTTCCTCCCCGGGGCGAACTCCTCGCAGGCCTTCTGCGCCTCCTCCAGCGCCTTCTCCTGGCCCTTTTTGATCTTGAGTTGGATTCCCTGGCCGGGGGCCGGGTCGGGCACGTCGATGCCGTGTTCGCGCATGCACTGGGCGAACTTGACCATCCGGTCGCGCACCTCGGGATCGTCGGCGCCGGCCTTGTCGCCGACGGCGTCCTTCATGAAATGCTCGCAGGCTTTTATGGCCTTTTCCGTCGTGGCCTGCTCGCCCTTTTTGGTGGTGATGCGGATGCGGCCGTCGGGTCCGGGGTCGGGCATGTCCACGCCGTGCTCACGCATGCACTGGGCGAACTTGAGCTGGGCCTCCTGGCGGTCCACCGTGGCCGAGGCGGACGCCGTGGCGTCGGTGCCGGTAGCGGCGCCGCCGGCGCTGGCGATCCCGTCGTCCGCGGGGCCCGTGCCGCAGGCGGCCAGCGCCAGTGCGAGCCCGAGCGCCGGGCCCAGGGCGCGCAGCGGTCGTAGGCGCATGAGTCGCTCCTCCTCTGTCGTTGCTTCCGGGGCGTTCGCCCGGATGAGGCCCAACTCCAGCGGAGGCGGTGCTAAACGCGGATAAGCGCGATCCGTTTTATCCACGGCTAACACCACCTGCGCCAATCTCGGACCCGAACGGGAGGTTGGGATGCGAGTGCTCGTGGTCGAGGACGAGGAACAGCTGGCCCAGGCCGTCGCCCGGGGGCTGCGGTTGCACGCGATCGCGGTGGACGTGGCCTACGACGGCCAGGAGGCGCTGGAGCTGACCTCCTACGTCGACTACGACGTGGTCGTGCTCGACCGCGACCTGCCCGAGGTGCACGGAGACGAGGTGTGCCGGGAGCTGAGCTCCGCGCGCAGGGGGAGCCGGATCCTCATGCTGACCGCGGCGGGGCGGGTCAGGGACCGGGTCGGCGGCCTGTCCCTGGGCGCCGACGACTACCTGGTCAAGCCGTTCGCGTTCGCCGAGCTGGTGGCCCGGGTCCGGGCGCTGGCCCGGCGTTCGCCCCGGGCGATGCCGCCGGTGCTGGAGCGGGCCGGGATACGGCTCGACCCGGCCCGCCGTACGGTCGTGCGGGACGGGCGGCCGGTGACGCTGGGCCGCAAGGAGTTCGACGTGCTGCACGAGCTCATGCGCGCCGACGGCGCGCTGGTCAGCTCGGCCCGGCTGCGCGCCGACGTGTGGGACGAGCACGCCGACGTGGGCACGAGCGTGCTGCGCGTCACGATCACCTCGCTGCGCCGCAAGCTGGGCGAGCCCGTGGTGATCGAGAACGTGCCGGGCCGGGGGTACCGGCTGTGATCCCCGCGCTGCTGCGCAGGATGCTCTTCTGGGGGAGGCTGGGCCTGCGGATGCGGCTCACCCTGCTGTACGGCGGCTTGTTCTTCGTGGCGGGGTCGGTGCTGCTGTGGTTCACCCATCTGCTCACCGCACGGGCGCTCAACCAGCGGTTCGTGGTGGCGGTGATGTCGAAGGTGACCGGCGCATCGGGCCCCGCCGCCGTCCTGGGCGGCACGCTGCCCGACAGCGACGTGTTCACGCAGCGGGTGCGCACCGACGTCGAACAGGGGGCGGCCGACGTGCTCAGCGACGTGCTCCGCTCCTCGGTGCTCGTCATGGTCCTGGTGGGGGTCGTCGCGGTGGTGCTGGGCTACCTGGTGGCCGACCGCGCGCTGCGCCCGCTGGACCGGGTGACCGAGACCGCGCAGCGCCTGTCGGAGAGCACGCTGCACGAGCGGATCGCCCTGCGCGGCCCGGAAGACGAGGTCAAGCGCCTGGCCGACACCTTCGACGCGATGCTCGACCGGCTGCACCGGGTGTTCGACGCCCAGCGCCGGTTCATCGCCAACGCCTCCCACGAGCTGCGCACCCCGCTGGCGGTCAACCGTACGGTGCTGGAGGTGTCGCTGGAGGAGCCCGCGGCGTCGGAGGACCTCAAGGCGCTGGCCCGCGCGCTGCTCGCCACCAACGCCAGGTACGAGCGGCTGATCGAGGGCCTGCTCATGCTGGCGCAGTCGGAGCAGGAGCCGGCCGTCCGCAAGCCGGTCGACCTGCGGCAGGTCGTCCGCACGGCCATGGAGCAGATCGACCTGCAGCCGCGCCGCAGGAAGGTGGTCGTCCACGAGGACTTGTGCCCGGCGGTCGTGCACGGCGATCCGCTGTTCCTCGAACGCTGCGTGGTCAACCTGCTGGAGAACGCGATCAAGTACAACGTGCGGGACGGGGAGGTCTGGATCCGGCTGCGGGATGACGGGGACGCGGTGAGCGTGACGGTGGAGAACACCGGGCCCCCGGTTCCGCCGTACGAGGTGGACGACCTGTTCGAGCCGTTCCGCCGGCTCGGCGGCGACCGGGTCCGCTCCGCCCGGGGGGCGGGGCTGGGATTGTCCATCGTCCGGGCGATCGCCGTGGCGCACGGGGGCACGGCGGAGGCGCTCGCCCGGCCGGAGGGCGGGCTGGCGGTGACCGTACGGCTGCCGAAGTGAGCCGT
>JADGHC010000521.1 GCA_019689655.1 Microbispora sp. | reverse complement strand
GATGGGGGTGACGACGGGTGGGGGGCCGCTGTGTGCGGCGGTGGCGCGGCTGTGCGAGGAGGCGGAGGGACGCTTCCCGGAGGGCCCGGCACGTACGGCGGTGCGCGAGGTCATGGCGCGGCTCTCGGAGCCGACGTTGCGCATCGCGGTCGGCGGGCGGTTGAACGCCGGGAAGTCCACGCTGGTCAACGTGCTGCTCGGCCGGCGGCTCGCGGCGACCGACGCCACCGAGTGCACCAGGGTCGTCACCTGGTTCCGGCACGGCGACCGGGACCGGATCGAGGTCACGCCGCGCGACGGCCGGCCGTACGAGATCGCGATGGGCCCGGGCGGGATTCCGGCCGATCTGGGCCTGCCGTACGGGCAGATCTCGTCGGTGACCGTGCACGCCCGCAACGACGTGCTGCGCGGGCGGCACACGGTGGTGGACACGCCGGGCCTCGACTCGCCGACCGGACTGGACGGCGACTCGCTGGTGGCGCTGCGGCAGGCGGACGCCCTCGTCTACGTGATGCCGTTGCCGGGCAAGGGAGACGAGGAGGCGCTGGCCGCGTTCCGCGCCGCGCTGTCGGGGTCGGGTCTGTCCATCGTCAACGCGGTCGGCGTGCTGAGCCGGATCGACGAGCTCGGCACCGGAAAGGGCGACCCCTGGCCGGAGGCCACCCGGATCGCGGCCGGCTACGAGGCACGGCTGCGTGCCCTGCTGTCCGGCGTCGTTCCGGTGGTGGGGATGCTCGCGCAGGCCACGCTCCCCGACGGGCTGACCGACCAGGACGTACGGTGGCTGCGCGACCTGGCGGGGGCGGCTCCCGCGGTCGAGCGCAAATACCTGATCTCCTCGCTGGACGACCTGCTCGCGTGGCGGGACTGCCCGGTCTCGGCCGACGGACGCCGCCGGCTGTGGCGGCTGCTCGGCGGCTACGGCCTGCGCGAGAGCCTGGCCCTGATCGACACCGGTACGGCGAGCCGGGCGGAGCTCGCGGACGCGCTGTGGCGGCGTTCGGGGGTGGAGGGCCTGTTCGACGTGGTCCGGCAGCGGTTCGTCGACGGCGCCGACGGTCTTCGGGCGAGCGCGGCCGTCGCGGCGCTGGAGCGGATCGGCTGGGGCGTGCTGTCGCCCGCGGAACGCATGGCCGTGGCGACGCTGCGCGCGGGCCTGTCCCGGGTGCGCGCCGAGCCCGCGATGCGGCGCGCGGAGCTGGCCGCGACGCTCAGCTCGGTCGTGGCGACCGGGGCCGCCGTTCCCTCCGAGCTGGAGGAGGACGTGCTCGCCCTGCTCGACGAGACGGGCAGGGACGACGTGGCAACCCCCGCCAGGATCGCCCGCCTCAAGCGGGTGGAGTCCTCCTTCTCCCGCTCGACCGCACGGCTCGCGCGGCTCGCCCGCGAGATGTGCGAGGCGGCGCTGTACCACCACCGACGCCAAGGCCCCCACCAAGTCCCGCATCAAGGCCGATACCGGCACTGGTGACGCCGATGGCGAAGGCCCGGCGGGAGAGGGCCCGGTAGAAGAAGGAACCGCCGGAACATCGGCGGGCGCGGCCATCGTCCAAGCATCGACACAACTCCGGCTCCGGCAGCAGCGAGCATTCGACATCCTCCCCTTCGGTAAGCCGGTGGAAGGGGAGCCCCAGGCTCAAGGAGATCCGATGAAGAAATGGGCGATAGGTTCGGCGATCGCCGGGTTCGCCGCAGGCTACGCATCCGGCCGCGTTCACGCGCGGCACAGCGCTCCGGAGCCTCCGCCCGAGCGCGAAACCAGCACGTGGGCCGACATCGACTACGACCGCCTCGCGCGAGGGTCGGCGGAGGAGCCCGGCGCCCAACCAGAGCCTTCCGTCCAACCACAGCCCGCCGCCGAACCGGAGCCCGCCGTCCAACCGGGCCGGGACGAGGAGTTGATCGGCATCTGCATCGATATGGCCCACCGGCTTCGGGACGAGAAACCCGCGCTGTGGGAGCGGCTCAACGAGCGGCTCGCGAAGGTGGGCATCGACGTGGTCATCCCCGACGGGCAGCCGTTCGACGCGGAGGCGTACGACGCGGTGGATCGGCAGCTGACCGACGACCCCGCGCTCCATATGACCGTGGCCTCGACGCTGTTCGCCGGTTACCGCGACCGCGGCACGTGGGTGTGCAGGCCCGAGGTCATCGTGTACGTCAACGAGGATGCGACGAAATGACCGACACGGGGGAGGTTCGCCGACTGCTGGGAGAGGTGGCGGAGGCTGCCGAGGAGTTCGGACGGGAAGAGGCCGCGCGGGCGGTGCGCGCCGAGCAGGCGCGGCTCGGCGCGGGCGCCGCGACCGTCGTCGTGGTGGGCGAGAAGAAGCGCGGCAAGAGTTCGCTCATCAACGCCATCATCGACAGGCCCGGCCTGCTCCCGGTCGACGCCGACGTGGCGACCAACGTGCACCTGACCGTACGGCACGCCGAAGAGCCGGTGGCCCGGGTGTTCGACGATGCGGAAGACGCGGGGCGTGCGATCTCGATCGACGACATCGCCGAGTATGGCGCGCTCGATCCGCTGACCCAGACTCCGCGCCACCCCGGCGTCCGGCATGTCGAGGTGGGCCTGCCGAGCCCGCTGCTGGCCGAGGGTCTGATTCTGATCGACACCCCGGGTGTCGGCGGGCTGGTCGCCGGTCACACCGCGCTTACCCTGGCGGTCATCGACCGCGCGGACGCCCTGCTGTTCGTGGTGAACGGATCGAGTGAGTTCACCGAGTCGGAGCTACAGTTCCTCGCCCAGATCACCGACCGGACCGCGACGGTCATCTTCGCGCTTGCCCAGATCGACAAATACGCCGAATGGCAGAAGATCCTGGACCGCAACCGTGAGCTGCTCGCACGCCATGCTCCGCGCTTCGCGAACGCGCCCTGGCACCCGGTCAGCGCACTGCGGTATGAGGAGGCCGCCGAGGCCGAGGCGGACGGAAGGCCGGATATCGCCGAGAGCCGCAGGGCCGGCAGCGGGGTACGGGACCTCCTCGACGACATACGCGCACGCGTGATCGCGCGCGCGGAGGCCGTACGGAACGGCAACGCCCTCCAGGTGGCCACGACGGTCGTCGAGGACGTCCACGCCGCGCAGCTCACGCTGCTGGAGTCGCTGCGCGGAGATCCCGAGCTGGCACGGGCGGTCGCCGAGCGCAGAGAGCGGCTCAAGCGGGTGCAGAGCACCGACGCGTCGTGGCGGTCCCGGCTGCAGACCAAGATGGGGGACCTGGAGCGGGAGCTGCACCATCAGTTCGGGCGGCTGCGCAACGACCTGACCACGGAGGCGAACAACAAGATCGCCACCGGGACCCCGGAGGAGCTCCGCGGCTTCCCGCGGGAGATCGAGGCGGCGGTCGAGGGCATGTGGCTGGACCTGGACAACCGGCTGCGCAGGGGTGTGAGCGCCATCGCGGCGGAGATCGCCGGGGCCGTCGACGCCGAGGTCGCCGCGGTGCCCGACCACAATCCGCTGCCCGATCGGCTGCGGTCGCCCGCCGCCGGCATCCCGCAGGTGGAGGATCCGACGCAGGGCGATCCGGCCGAGCGCATACTCACCACGATCGGACCGGGCCTCATGACCTTCGGCCTTCTCGGGAACATCGTCGCCCCGGGCGTGGCGGCGCTCGCCGGCGTCGGAGCCACCGTCTACCTCCAGCGCATCCGCAAGAAACGCGCGGAGCTGGCGGCCGGCCGCAGGAACGCCACTCTTCACCTGCAGATGGTGCTCCGGGAGGTGCAGACCGAGGTGCCCGCCGCGATCCAAGGGGCACTGCGCGACCTTCGCCGCCGGATCGAGGAGGGAATCTCGGCGCAGCTGGCCGACCGTGTCCGTGCCGCGCAGGAGGTCCTCGCCGAGTACGAGCGCATGGCCGCGGCCGCCGAGGAGGAGATCGCCGGTAAGCGGGCGCTCATCCAGGCGGGCGTGGACGAGCTGGCCCGGCTGCGGGACCGATGCGCGGCGCTGGCCGCCGGCCTGGCCACGACATGACCGAGTCCGGCGACGACGGCTGGTGGTCGATGTCGCAGTTCCCGGACACCGACCCCGATCAGGCGATCGAGCCGGACGACCTCGACGCCCTCCGGGCGGCGATCGGGTCCGCCCCGGTCGAGCCCATCCCCGAGGAGACCTGGCAGGGGATGATCCACGACAGCCGGCTCACCGCCGGTGACTCCAACCATTCGATGGGAGCGAACATGTCCGAGATGACCTGGGACGACGGCCACTACACGAGCGACGACGTGATCGAGGCCGCCGATCACACCGGATACCTGTCCATGGACGACTACATCCACGACAACAACGGCATGGCCCCGGACGCCTGACCTCCGAGCGTACGGAAAAGAACACGACAAGGCCGTCGCCGGGCCGGCGTCAAAGACTGAAGTCGGAGGCTGGAGGCGGAGCTGAGGCTAGCGGTGGCCCGGAAGAGTACAACGCCACCGGGTCACCGCCATGCGCTGCCGGCCTCTGTATCAGTAGGCCCGGAAGGTGCTCCTACTCCTCG
>JADGHC010000520.1 GCA_019689655.1 Microbispora sp. | reverse complement strand
GGCGACCAGTCGTCCTGCGGGATGGTGACGTTGACGATCCGCGGGGTCTCGGCGAGGTGGGGCGGCAGCGTACGGCGGGCCGTCTGGAAGTGCTCCGACCCCACGTGCGCCGCTCCGGCCTCGTCATCCCGGAACGCCTCGACGAGCACGTACTCGTTCGGGTCGTCGAGGCTGCGCGACCAGTCGAACCACAGGCAGCCGGGCTCGGCGCGGGTCGCCTCGGTGAACTCGCGGGTGATCTCCGGCCATTGGTCGGCGTACTGCGGCAGCACCCGGAACTTCGCGGTAATGAAAATCATCTGACCTCTCCTCATTCGATCGCGGCGAGGACCACGTCCTCCAAGACGGCCGTCGGCGCCGCGTCCTGACCGGCCCCGTTGTAGTCGCCGGCGGTGACCGCCACGACGACCCCGAGATCGGGCAGGAGGAACAGCCGCTGGCCGCCGTTGCCGATGGCCGTCGCCCGCCCCTCCGGGCCGACGTACCACATGTATCCATAGGAGACACCCGGCCAGGCGGGCACCCGCGGGCGCAGCATCTCCCCGATCCAGCCGGGGGCGACCTCCCGGTCCAGCACCGCCTGCCCGATCCGGGCCAGGCCGCGCGGCGTCAGGCGCAGGCCGGAGGCGGCCAGCGCCCTGCCGTCGGCGCCGACCGACCACTCGAAGGCTTTCACGCCGAGCGGCTCGAACAGCGCGGTGCGGGCGAACTCCTCCAGGCGGCGGCCCGTGCCCTTCTCGATCACCGCGCCGACGAGGGCCGTGGCTCCCCCGCTGTAGCGCCACCGCTCGCCCGGCTCCTCCACGAAGGGGCGCTCCAGCACGTAGCGGCGGCTGTCCGGCGCCAGGTCCATGGCGATCTCGCTGTTGGCGGGGCTGGTGTAGGGCGCGCTCTCGTCCCACTCCAGGCCCAGCGTCATCGTGAGCGCGTGCCGGATGGTCAGCGCGGCCCGGCGGGGATCGGCCGCCAGGTCGGCGTACTCGGACAGGACCGTCAGGATCGGCTCACCGGGCTCCGGCACCAGGCCGGACTCCAGCGCCAGGCCGTACAGCAGCGCCACCACGCTCTTGGTGACCGAGCGCACGTCGTGCAGCGTGTCCGGCCCGAAGTCCACGTGGCCCAGCGGGGTGTTCAGCACGTAGTCCTCGCCGCCGCCGTACCACTCCAGGACGACGTGGCCGTGCCGGGCCACCACGACGCCGTGCAGGGCGGGGGCCCCGCCCCGCCGTACGAGGGCGTCCAGCCGGTCGGGCAGGTCGGGTGCGAACCCGGCCCGCTCCGGGGAGATCTGCTGCAGCATGGCGTTTCCTCCGCCTTTTGGGATCTTCTTCTCCCCGTAGCCTCGCATGATTTCCGCGCGGCGGGGGACCCCTCAAAGGGGTGTCGAGCCCCGGAAGACGCGCACCGGACGAGCGGGGGGCACCATGCGTGGGATCCTTGCGGCTGTCTGCATCGCGGCCACGGCCGCCACCGCCGCCTGCGGCGACCTCAAGCAGGACTACTCCGCCCTGACGAGGCCCCCAAACGACGGGGCGAACGCGAACCTGCCGGGTCTGCTCCTCCGCAACGCCTTCGTCATCGGCTCGATGCAGCCCGCCACGCCGGGGACCGACATGCCGATGTACCTGATGCTGCTCAACCAGAGCGACCGCACCGACCGCCTGATGTCGGTGGACACCGGGGGCCTGTTCCGGGAGGCCCGCCTTCCGGCCGGCGGCCTGGAGATACCCGGCGGCAAGTACGTCGGCGGGACGCCCTTCCCCCAGGTGCTGCTGGCCGGGCTCACCCGCCCGCTGCGCAGCGGCGGCACGATTGCCGTGACGTTCCGGTTCCAGAACGCGGGGACGGCCCGGGTCGACGTCCCGGTGTTCCCGCCCGGGACGTGGCGGAGCACCTACTCCCCCTGGCCGGGCACGTCACCGGCCCCGTCTCCCGGCTCCTCGCCGGCGGTGTCGCCCGGCCCGTCACCCGCCGGGAGCTGAGCCGTCCCGGATGCCGGGTTCGTCGGGCGTCGTGCGAGGCGGGCGGGGCGATCGGCTGCGCTTTCGCTCCCGGAGCCGGGGAATCGCCCCGCCGGCCAGCAGCATCGCCCTCTGCCGCTCGGACAGCCGGTGCCGGGTGGCGTACCGCTGGTTCCGGGTGATGTTGCGCACCATGATCTCCGTGCCGCCGGAGCTTAACGCCTCCCGCACGCCCTCCAGCACGAGGACGTCGCCTTGCTCGACGCGGTGGTAGTCGCCGGGGTCGCCGAACTCCAGCGCGAGCACGCCGAAGTTGGCCAGGTTCTGCCAGTGGATGCGGGCGAAGGACACCGCCAGGACCGCGTGCAGGCCGAGATAGCGGGGGGCGATGACGGCGTGTTCCCGTGAGGAACCCTGTCCGTAGTTCGCGCCGCCGACCACGATGTGCCCGCTGTCGCGGCTGGCGTGCGCCCTGCCCACGTAGTCCTCATCGATCTGCGCGAAGGCGAACTCGGCCAGCTTGGGGATGTTGCTGCGATAGGGCAGCACGTGCGCTCCGGCGGGCAGGATCTCGTCGGTGGAGACGTCGTCGCCGACCTTGAGCGCGACCGGCGCCTCCACACGGTCGCGCAGCGGCGGGAAATCGGGCAGCGAGGAGATGTTGGCTCCCTTGACGAGTCCGGCCCGCCCGGCGTGCGCGGGCGGCGGTTCGAGCATGGCGGTGTTCACGCTGGACTCGGCGGGCAGTTCCAGGCGCGGATAGTCGATGCCGAGCAGGTGCGGCAAGTCGCGGGGGTCGGTGATCCGGCCGGTGAGGGCGGCCGCGGCGGCGCTCTCGGGGGAGCAGAGAAAGACCGAGTCCTCACGGGTTCCGGACCGGCCGGGGAAGTTGCGGGGAACGGTGCGCAGGCTGTTGTGCCCGTTGGCCGGCGCCTGGCCCATGCCGATGCAGCCCATGCAGCCGGACTGGTGCAGCCGCGCACCGGCGGAGATCAACGTGAACGTCGCGCCCATCTTCGTGAGGTCCTGCAGGATCTGCCGCGAGCTCGGGTTGACGTCGAACGACACCCTCGGATGCGCCTGCCGCCCGGAGACGATGGCCGCGACGACGGCGAAATCGCGCAACCCCGGGTTGGCCGACGAGCCGATCACCACCTGGTCCACCGGCCGGCCGGCCGCCTCACGCACCGTGACCACGTTCCCCGGTGAGCTGGGCAGCGCGATCAGCGGCTCCAGACTCGAC
Organism: Microbispora sp.; assembly: GCA_019689655.1. Taxonomy (GTDB): domain Bacteria; phylum Actinomycetota; class Actinomycetes; order Streptosporangiales; family Streptosporangiaceae; genus Microbispora. Next base: position 1,311 of record JADGHC010000520.1, on the reverse strand, counting down.
AGGTCGATCTCGTCGGTCACGTCGTAGGTGGCATCCGCGTCGGCGAGCAGTTCGACGAAGTCATGCTCACGCCGCTCCGCCCGCAGGAACTCCCGGACCTGATCGTCGGCGGGGAACACCGTGGTGGTCGCGCCGAGTTCGGCCCCCATGTTGGCGATCACATGCCGGTCCATGGCGGTCAGATGCGCCAGCCCGGGGCCGTGGTATTCGATGATCCGATTCACGCCGCCTTTGACGCCGTGCCGGCGGAGCATCTCGAGGATGACGTCCTTGGCGCTCACCCAGGCCGGCAGCTCGCCGGTCAGCCGTACGCCCCAGATCTGGGGCATCCGCAGATACACCGGTTCACCGGCGATCGCCATCGCCACCTCGATGCCGCCCAAACCGATCGCCAGCATCCCCAGCGAGCCCGCCGCCGGGGTATGGCTGTCGGAGCCGGCGAGCGTCTTGCCGGGGATGCCGAATCGCTGCATGTGAGTCGGGTGGGAGACGCCGTTGCCCGGCTTGGAGTACCACAGTCCGAATCGATGGCAGGCCGAGCGCAGAAAGGCGTGGTCTTCGGCGTTCCTGCTGTCGGTCTGCAGCAGGTTGTGATCGACGTACTGCACCGCTACCTCGGTGCGGGCCCGGTCCAGGTCGAGCGCTTCCAGTTCGAGCATCACCAAGGTGCCGGTCGCGTCCTGGGTGAGGGCCTGATCGATACGCAGGGCGATCTCCTGTCCGGGGGTCATGCCGCCGGACAGGAGGTGGGCTGCGATCAGTTTCTGCGCGACGTTGTGCCCCATGCCGGGCCTCCCGGCCTCACGTCGAAGAGTGCGCCGTCGCCGTCATGCGCGTGCCGTACCAGCGCCGGCGTCCCGGCCCGCCGCCGGATCACGGCGGGGGCCGCGGTGGCAGAGGCGACGGCCGGCACCGCGGGATGCCCGCGGTGCGGCGACGGACGCCCGCCGGCGTCCACCACCGCCGCCGGGGCCGGATTTCCCCTCATCTCACCGACGCTACGCCGGTGGACGTCAAGGCGAGTTCAGAAGACATCCATGATGGTGGCGCCGTCGCCCGTCGATCGCACCGACCCGCTTCCGGGTGCCCGGCGCCTCGACCGTTCCGCCTCCGGCGGCGTACCGGCCGGCCGGTGACTCTCGCCGATCGCGGAGACCAGACCGATGACCAGAGCCGGGCCAGCCGCTCGGCCGTCCCGCGGACGGCAGCGTACGGCATCCGCCCGGCCCGTCCGATGTCAGGCCCGGGCCGGGCGGCCCGCCCGCCCCCCGACCCGGGCACGGGGGACGATCAGCGGTTGAGCAGGTGGCG
>JADGHC010000519.1 GCA_019689655.1 Microbispora sp. | reverse complement strand
CGGCGGCGGCGCCGGGGAGTGCGAGGGGCCGGCCGAGGGCGAGGGGCTCACCGAGGGTGAAGGGCTGGCCGAGGGTGAGGGGGACGGCGACGGGGAGGATCCGCTGCCCGGGCCGTCCAGCACGACGTCGTCGGCGTAGTAGGTGCCCTGGCCGTACCAGCCGTTCACATAGATCGTCACGCTCGTCGTCGACGGCCCCGTGGTGAACGACGTGGACAACTGCGACCACGACGACCCCGGCGACGCCCACGTCTGGGCGTTCACCCCGGTGCCGGTCGCCCCCAGGAACACGTAGTTCCCCCGCACCCACGCCGACAGCGCGTACGTCGTGGACGGCCTGACGCCGATCGTCTGCTCACACCGGGCGAAGTCGCTGCCGGCCGGGGTCGCCGACAACGCCTTCGAGCCGCCGTGCACCGGGCTCGACACCGCCTGCGCCGTCGAGGCGCACGTCCACCCCGACAGCCCGGACTCGAACCCCGGATTGACCGCGATGTTGGCGGCACGGGCCGTACCGGTGAACATCGCCGTGAGCAGGCCGGCGAAGGCGAGGGACGCCACCGCGCCCCTGCCGATGAGCTTCTTCATGGACGTCATCCCGTGTACGAAGCGAAGATCTTGGAGAACTCGTAGGGCGACTGGGGGATGTTGGTGCAGGAGAAGAGCGCGCCGGTGCAGGCGTTGCGGTCGCGCGTCATCTCCCAGAAGGCCAGCAGTCCCAGGTGCCGGTCCTTGGCGAAGGCGACGAGCTGGCGGGCGTCGTCCTGGTTGTAGATGCGGCCGTCGTCGTTTTGGCCGAGCATCGGCGTGACCCCGACCATCCGCCACACCTGGGCGTCGGACAGGCTGGGGTAAAGGCCCTTGAGCTGGGCGAAGGTGCTGTTTGCCGCCTGGACCGCGGCGTCGCCGTAGTCGACCGACTGGTAGTAGTCCATCGCCATGACGTTGACGGCGTCGAGCCTGACGCCGGCGTCCCGGGCGGACCGCACCACGTTGAGGCCGTCGCTGGTCAGGCCGGTGGGCAGCACGGGCAGCGTGAGGGAGATCTTCAGGTCGGGGTGGGCCTGCTGCAGCCGGGCGAGCGCCTGGGAACGGCGGGCGATGGACGCGGGCTCGGCCGCCGCCGCTCCCTCGATGTCGAGGTCGATGTACTTCAGGTCATAGGCGGTGACGACGGCGTCGTACTCGGCGAACAGCGTGTTCACGTCCGGGCACGCCTGGGCGAGCTCGATGCCGGTCGCGCCGCCGAAGGACACCTTGACGTCCCCGCCGCCGGCCCGGATCGCGTCGATCTGGTCCTTCGCCCACTTCTGCCGGGGGTCGTACGCGTTGAACCACATGGCCTTGCAGCCGGACGCGGTGATGAACGCGAGGGTGAAGTTCTTGAGGCCGGAGGCCGAGGCCATCGCGGTCAGGCTCGGGGTCGGCCAGGCGCCCATGTCCACGTACGGCGCGGTGCGCAGGGCGCCGGACATGGGCGGCGGCGTGCCGGTGCCCGGCGACGGGGACGGCGACACACTCGGTGACACACTCGGTGACACACTCGGTGACACACTCGGTGACACACTCGGCGACGGGCTCGGCGAGGGGCTCGGCGAGGGGGACGGGGAGGTCGTGGCGCCGTCGCAGGGGCCGCCGCCCAGGCGGCAGTTCACCGGCTTGCCGGGCCCGCTGTTCACCCAGCCGAACGTCGTGGCGGCTCCGGGAGCCAGGCTGCCGTTGTACTCGCGGTTGGTGAATGTGTAGTGGTCGCCGGAACGCGTCATCAGCGCGTCCCAGTAGGTGCCGACCGCCGAGCCGGCGGGCAGGTCGAACTCGACCGTCCAGCCGGAGATCGCGGAGGTCCCGGTGTTGGTGATGGTGAAGCGGCCCTGGTAGCCGGAGCCCCAGTCGGAGTCGGTGGAGAAGACGGCTTTGGCCGTGGCGGCCTCGGCGGGCACCGCGACGAGAGTGAGCGCGAGTGCGGCCACCGCGGCAAGCCAGACGTGCCTGATCTGCATGGTCACAACCTCTGTCGGGGGGTGAAGGGGGAGGTCATGGAATCCGTACGGCCGGCGCTCGACGGAGGCGGCCGATCGGAACGGCGCCGGCCGTACGGCACTCGAGGGCGTGACGGGACGCGAGCGGAAGAGGCTAAGGGCGATGAAGGGCCATCGGGGGCTCCAGGGTCGTTCTTTTAGGAAAGTTTCCTAAGAGTTGTACGGATCGTAGCTTCGCGGTCGCCGGCCCACAAGACCCAATTCGACAGCGTTCCTTACGCAGACTGTCAGCACCGGTCGAGACGCGAGGCCCTGTTATGCGGGGGTTAAGGATCGGCTGCTCGCGTGTTAAGGGTCGGCCGCCCGCGCGCCGAGGCGGGGCGCCTCACAGGGCCGGCGGTGCCGCCCTCCCCCACTGGCACGGTGCCGGCTCCCTGCCAGTGCGGCGCCAGCCCGGTGCCAGCGCGGGCGGCGACCGTCGAGACATGACGTACGCGATTGAGGCCCACGGCCTCGTGAAGAGATACGGCGACAAGGTCGCGCTGGCGGGGGTCGATTTCGCCGCGCCACCGGGCACGGTGCTCGGCGTGCTCGGCCCGAACGGCGCGGGCAAAACCACCGCGGTCCGGATCCTCGCCACGCTCGTCTCCCCCGACGAGGGCCGGGCGGCGGTCGGCGGACACGACGTGGTGAAAGCCCCGGCGGAGGTACGGAAGCGCAACCTGCCGGCCGTGCTGCGCTGGTGGTCGTCGGTCAATCCGGTCTCCCACCTGGCCGACTCCGTCCGCGCCCTGCTCACCGGCGCTCCCGTGGGGGTGCACGTCCGGGTCACGCTGGCCTGGGCCGCCGCCGTAACCGCCTGTTTCGTCCCGCTCGCCGTACGCGCCTACGTCCGGAGGATCCGATGACCATCCATGCCGGTAGCCCCGCGAACCCCGTCCCGGCCGTTCCCGTTCCCGTACCCGGCTGGGCCCGCGACCTCCCCGACGGCCGGGACGTGTGGACGCCCATGCGCGACGGTGTGCGGCTCGCCGCGACCGTCTGGCTGCCCGCGCCTCACGGGCGGCACCCCGTCCTGCTGGCCCGGACCCCGTACGGCAGGGCCCCCTACGGTCCGGGCCTGCGGCTCGACGTCGCCCGGCTGCTTGCGGCGGGCTACGCGGTGATGGTGCAGGACGTGCGCGGCACCGGCGAGTCGGAGGGTGACCTGCGGTTCCTCACCGGGGAGGCCGCCGACGGGCACGACACGGTGACCTGGGTCGCGGGCCAGCCGTGGTGCGACGGGCAGGTCGGCATGTTCGGCGACTCATACCTGGGGATCACCCAGCTCCTCGCCGCGAGCGAACGGCCGTACGGGCTGCGGGCCGTCGCGCCCTCCGTCTCCCCCGCCGGGCTGCACGACGTGGTGTACGCCGGCGGCGTTCCCAGGTTGGGCGTCATCCTGCCGGTCCTGGCGACCGTCCTGGCGCCCCTGCACCTGGCCCGCCGCGCACGGCTCCACCCGGAAGAAGCACGGGTGCGGCAGGGGGAAGCCCGGCTCCAGTGGGGAGAAACACAGCCCCGCCCGGGAGAAGCGCGGATCCACCAGGTGGAAGCGCAGCCCCGCCCGGGAGAAGACAGCCGCCCGGCCGCCTTTGCCGCCCCCGCGGCACGGCTCGGCGAGATGCTCCGGCGCGTTCCCGTCGGCGACCAGCCGGAGATCACGGAGCTGTTTCCCTTCTTCGCCGACTGGCTCGCACATCCCGACCCGGCCCACGAGCTGTGGCGGGACGCCGACCTGGAGCCGCGCTACGACAAGATCGAGGTGCCGGCGCTGCTGTCCACCGGGTGGTACGACTACTGCCGCGACGGCACGATCCGCACCTACCGGGCGCTTCGCGACCGGGCCCGCCTCGTCGTCGGCCCGTGGTCGCACGCCGTTCGCGAGCGGACGCTGGCGGGGCGCGACTACGGCGACCACGCGAGCGGGGAGGCCGTCGACTGGACGGGGCTCCACCTCGACTGGTTCGGCCACTGGATGCGCGGCACTCCGCTGCGGGACGACGCGAAGGTGCGGGTGTTCGTCACCGGCGCCTGCGAGTGGCGGGCGATGGACGAGTGGCCGCCGGAGAACGAGGCCGTCCGCTACCACCTGGGTGACGGCGGTTCGCTCGGGCCCGAGGCGGCGCTGCGCGCCTGCTTCCTGTCCGACCCCGGCGATCCCGTGCCGACGATGGGCGGCGACGTGCTGGAGTTCCTCCCGCCGGGGCCGGGGCCGGTGGACCAGCGGCCGCTCGCCGGCCGGGCCGACGTGCTGCGCCACACGACCGAACCGCTGCCGGCGCCGCTGGAGGTCATGGGCGCGGCCGAACTGGTGGTGACCGCCGAGTCCGGCGCGAGGTGTTTCACCGTGACGGGCAAACTCGTGGACGTGCGTCCCGACGGCCGGGAGGAGATCCTCGTGGACGGCGTCGCCCGCGTCGCGGGCGGTGGCGGCGGGCCGGAGACGGTGCGTATCCTCCTCGGCAATCTCGCCCACGTCTTCGGGGCGGGACACCGGG
>JADGHC010000518.1 GCA_019689655.1 Microbispora sp. | reverse complement strand
AAGCGACCCGCCCCGATCCGGGGGTACGGGGGACTCGTGGTGGGCGCGATGGGCATCTCCGGCGCCACCGAGCGGATCTGCGACTCCGGCGGGCGTCCCCGCCCCGACCTGGTGGGCTATGTGCGCGACGCGGCGCGGGCCGTCTCCCGCGACCTCGGCGCCTCCCGCTGGTGACCCTCTCCACCCCCACACCGTCCGCCGCCCGAAGGTAGGCCCGCCGTGACCCAGCGTTATGTGATGTCCATCGACCAAGGCACCACCTCGACCCGGTGCATCCTGTTCGACCAGCGCGGCCGGCTGGTCTCGGTGACGCAGCGGGAGCACAAGCAGCACTTCCCCCGTCCCGGCTGGGTCGAGCACGACGCCGTCGAGATCTGGCGCAACCTGGAGCGCATCGCCCCCGAGGCGCTCGCCCAGGCGGGCATCGGGCCCGGCGAGGTCGCCGCCGTCGGCATCGCCAACCAGCGGGAGACGACGGTGCTGTGGGACCGGCGCACGGGTGTCCCGGTCACCCCCGCCGTCGTGTGGCAGGACACCCGGACCGACACCCTCGTCGACGAGCTGTCCCGCCGCCCCGACGCCCACGTCGTACGCGAGCGCTGCGGCCTGCCCCTGGCCACGTACTTCTCCGCGCCGACCATCCGCTGGCTGCTGGACAACACCGACGGCCTGCGCGAGCGGGCCGAACGCGGCGAGGTCCTGTTCGGCACGATGGAAAGCTGGCTCATCTGGAACCTCACCGGCGGCCCGGACGGCGGCGTCCACGTCACCGACGTGACCAACGCCAGCCGCACGCTGCTGATGAACCTGCGCGACCTCGACTGGGACCCGGTCCTGCTCGGCTTCTTCGGCATCCCCCGCGCGATGCTCCCGGAGATCCGCCCGTCAAGCCAGACGTACGGCACGGCCCGGCGGGTGCTGCCCGGCGTGCGGATCTCCGCCGCGCTCGGCGACCAGCAGGCGGCGCTGTTCGGGCAGACCTGCTTCCACCGCGGCGAGGCCAAGTGCACCTACGGCACCGGCGCGTTCCTGCTGCTCAACACCGGCACCGAGCCGGTCGCCTCCACCCACGGCCTGCTCACCACGGTCGGCTACCAGATCGGCGACCAGCCCGCGGTGTACGCCCTGGAGGGCTCGATCGCGATCACCGGCGCGCTCGTGCAGTGGTTCAGGGACCGGCTGGGGATCATCAGCACCGCCCCGGAGATCGAGACCCTGGCCCGCACCGTCGACGACAACGGCGGCTGCTACATCGTCCCGGCGTTCTCCGGGCTGTTCGCGCCCCACTGGCGCAGCGAGGCCCGCGGCGTCATCGTCGGGCTCACCTCGTACATCACCAAGGGCCACCTCGCCCGCGCCGTGCTGGAGGCGACGGGCTGGCAGACCCGCGAGGTGGTGGACGCCATGAACGCCGACGCGGGCATCGCGCTCACCACGTTGAAGGTCGACGGCGGCATGACCTCCGACAACCTGCTCATGCAGTTCATCGCCGACGTGCTGGACGTGCCGGTGGTGCGGCCGATGGTCGCGGAGACCGTCTCCCTCGGCGCGGCGTACGCCGCCGGGCTCGCCGTCGGCTACTGGCCCGACCTGGAGGGCCTGCGGCGCAACTGGCACCGCGCCGCCCAGTGGACCCCGGCGATGGACCCGAAACGGCGCGAGGAGGAGTACGGCAACTGGAAGCGGGCGGTCGAGCGCACCTTCGACTGGATCAAACCCCCCGCCGGCTGATTGAAGCTCAGCCCGTGACCCGTCCCGTGGTGCTCTCCCGTACGACGAGACGGTAGTCGGCCCGCACCTCGCGCGGCGGGCCGGACGCCCGGCCGTCCAGGCGAGCCCGCAGCAGGTCGACCGCGATGCGAGCCAGTTGCGCCTTGTCCGGTGCCACGGTGGTCAGAGTCGGCGTGCTGAAGCGGCCGTCCTCGATGTCGTCGAGACCGGCCAACGCGATGTCCTCGGGCACCCGGAGCCCGGCGGCGAGGATCGTGCGCATCGCGCCCAGCGCCAGCAGGTCGTTGAAGCAGAAGACCGCGTCCGGCACCTCGGGCGCGGCCAGCAGCCGCGCCATGGCGGCCGCGCCCTCCGCCCGCCGGTAGCGTTCGACCTTGACGATCATCTGGGGCAGCCCGTGCGCTTCCATCGCCTCGGCGTACCCGGCCAGGCGCAGGGGCGCGGTGCCGCTGCTCGAGTTGTCCTGCGCGCCGAGCGCGGCGATCCTGCGGCGCCCCAGCCGGATCAGGTGCTCGGTGACGTCGCGTGCGGCCCGGACGTTGTCGATCGCCACGTGGTCGGCCGGCCCGTCGTAGATGCGCTCGCCGAGCAGGACCAGCGCCGCGTCGTCGGTGCGGGCCGCGAGCTCCTCGGCGCCGATCGAGACCGGGCCGAGGATGACCCCGTCCACCCGGTGGTCGCGCACTCCGTCGAGCACCTGGCGCTCCCGCTGCAGGCTGCCGTCGGTCTGCTCGATCACCACGAGCCATCGCTGCTCGGCCGCCGCGTCGATGACGAACCGGGACAGCTCCGCGAAATACGGCGCGTCGAGTTCGGGCAGCGCGAGCGCGATCACCCCGGTGCGGCCGCGCCGGAGGTTGCGTGCCGACAGATTGGGCCGGTAGTCGAGCTGGGACAGCGCCCGCTCGACCTTCGCTCACGGCGCGGACAAGCCGTACGACATCCGGCTGTGGTGCCTGGGCAACGAGCTGGACGGGCCGTGGCAGCTCGGGCACAAGACGGCCGCCGAGTACGGGCGGCTCGCGGCCGAGACGGCCCGCGCGCTCAAGCGGTTCGACCCGGACCTGTCGCTGGTGGCCTGCGGCAGCTCCAACAGCGGGATGCCGACCTTCGCGGCCTGGGAGGCGGAGGTGCTGGAGGCCGCCTACGACCTGGTCGACTACGTGTCGCTGCACGCCTACTACGACCCCTCCGACGGAGACGTCGACTCGTTCCTGGCCAGCGCCTCGGACATGGAGCACATGATCCGTTCGATCGCGGCCACCGCGGACCACGTCGGCGCCAAGCTGCGCAGCCGCAAGAAGATCAACCTGTCCTTCGACGAGTGGAACGTCTGGTACCAGAGCCGCTTCAAGGGCGAGTCGTCGCTCGACTGGGCCGAGACGCCGCGGCAGATCGAGGACACCTACGACGTGACCGACGCCGTCGTCGTCGGCAGCCTGCTGATCGCCTTGCTGCGCAACGCCGACCGGGTGAAGATCGCCTGCCAGGCGCAGCTGGCCAACGTGATCGCGCCGATTCGCACCGAGCCCGGCGGACCGGCGTGGCGGCAGACGATCTTCCATCCGTTCGCGCTGACGGCCCGGCACGCCCGCGGCGAGGTGCTGCGGGTCGAGCCCGAAGGGCCGGTGGTCTCCACCGCCCGGTACGGCGAGGCGCCCGCGATCTGGGCGACCGCGACACACGACGACGCGACCGGAGAGATCGCGCTGTTCGTGGTGAACCGGGACCGCCGCGGCCCCTGCCGCCTGGAGGTGGAGCTGCGCGCGCCCGTACGGCCGGTCGAGCACCTGGAGATCTCGGACGACGATCTCACCGCGGCCAACACGGCGGACGCGCCCGACCGCGTGACCCCGCGGCCCGGCACCGGCCTGCGGATGAACGGACGGCGCGCCGAACTCACGCTTCCCCCTGTCTCATGGACGATTGTCCGCTTTGCCCCTGCTTCCCCCCAGGAGTAGCGCCATGACACATTCCCTGTCTCGCCGCTCGTTCCTCGGCCTCGCCGGCGCCACCGGTCTGGCCGCCGCGGTGACCGCCTGTGGCGGCGGCACCAAGCTCGGCCCGGGCGGGGCCGCGCCGTCACCCGCGGCGAGTTTCTCCGGCGGGGAGTACACCGGACCCAAGGTGACGCTCGACTTCTGGAACGGCTTCACCGGCGGCGACGGCCCGCACATGCGCGCCATGCTCGACGCGTTCAACAAGACCTACAGCGGCCGGATCGAGGTCCGCAACGTCACCCGGCAGTGGGCCGACCTCTACCCGGCCATGCCGCCCGCGATAGCCGCGGGCAAGGGCCCCGACGTCGCCGTGATCCACAACGACTCGATCAGCACGTTCGCCGCGCGGCAGGTGCTGATCCCGCTCGACGACGTGGTCGCCGCGCTCGGGCTCGCCGAGCAGGACTTCATCCCGGCCGTCTGGAAGGCCGGCATCTACGACGGCAAGCGGTACAGCGTGCCGCTCGACGTCCACTGCCTGGGCGACTACTGGAACACCGACCACCTCGGCAAGATCGGCCTGAAGGAGGCCCCCGCCGACAAGGCGGCGTACGCCGAGGCGCTCCGGGGCCTGAAGGACGCCGGCATCGAGCACCCCTTCCGGATGCCGAACAAGTGGCCCGCCCACCTGATGTTCATGAGCCTGCCGGACGTCCTCGCGGTGATCGCCGCGCTCTACATCAGCCCGCTGGTCTATATGGCGGTCACGTCGTTCAAGACCCGGGAGGCCGCGGGATCGACCACCCCGCAGTGGATCCCCCACCCCGCCACCACCGCCGCGTACGGGG
>JADGHC010000517.1 GCA_019689655.1 Microbispora sp. | reverse complement strand
GGGTCCCCCCGCCCCCCGCCGCCGCGCGCCCCCGCCGCCCGGCCCCCCCCCCCCCCCCCCCCCGCCGCCGTACCGGAGGTGATGATGCCCGGCCTGCCCATCGACGACGAGCACGCGCCGCTGTACTCGGTCGGCCAGGTCGCCGAGATGCTCGACGTGCAGCAGGCGTTCCTGCGCCGGCTGGACGAGTTCGCGGTGGTCCGGCCACGCCGGTCGGCCGGCGGGCAGCGCCGCTACTCCCGCCACGACATCGGGCAGGTGCGCTACGTGGTGAGCCTCGTCGCCGAGGGCATGACCCTCGCGTCCATCCGCCGCATCCTCGAACTGGAGCGGGAGGTCGCCCGCCTCACCGCCGAGCTGGAGGCGGCCCTGCGCCGCCTGTCCGAACTCGACGGGCACGGCCACCGAGGGGACTGAGCCGAGGGGATTAATCGGTCGACACCCGGCGCGGAAGGCCGCTACCGTCCCCGCCCATGGCACTGCTCACCGACGCCGACCTCGACCGTTTCGTCACCGACGGCTTCGTCAAGATCGAAGAGGCGTTCCCCCGTGAGACCGGTGACCGGATCAGGGACCAGCTGTGGCGGCAGATCAGACTGTCCCCCGACCGGCCCCACGAGTGGACGCAACCCGTGGTATGGGCCGCCCCCGACCCGGCGGGGAGCGGCCCGTCCGGGGAGGCGATGCGCAGCCCGCGCCTGACCGAGGCGCTCGACCAGGTCGCCGGCGAGGGCGGATGGGTGCCGCGCGGCACCATCGGCAACACGCCGGTCCGCTTCCCCCACCCGCGCGACGCCGGGGACACCGGCTGGCACATCGACCAGAACGACCCCGGACCGGCCGGCGCCTGGGGCACCGTCACCCTCCGGTCGCGCACGATGCTGGTGCTCGTGCTGCTGTCGGAGGTCGGCCCCGACGACGCGCCGACCCGTATCAGAGTCGGCTCCCACCTCGACACCGTCCGCGTCCTGGAGCCGTACGGCGAGCAGGGGCTGGAGTTCTTCGCCTCCGGTCCGGTGCTGGATGAGGCCACCGCGCACCGGCCCGAGACCCTGGCCACGGGGCTGCCGGGCGACGTCTACCTGTGCCATCCGCACCTGGTCCACGCCGCCCAGCCGCATCGCGGCACCCGGCCGCGCTTCTTGTCCCAGATCCCGCTGTTCCTGGCCGCGCCGCTGGCCCCCGGCGACGCCACTCCACTCGCCCGGGCCGTACGGCTGGGCCTCCTCGGCGGCTGACCGGCTGCCGCGCTCGCGGCGGCGGAGTCAGGAGGGCGTATCGCGCTCGTCAGCCAGCTGCGCTGCCCCGGTGCGACCCGGGACACCACGGTCTGAGCCGCCCAGGAGCTGCGGGACCTGCTCACCCGGGCCGGGTTCGCCCGGCTGCGGGTCGAGACCCTCGAACTCGACCCGCCCGTCGCCTGTGTGCTCGCCGCCAATCCGGCCGGCAGCCCGTCATGACCGCACGCGGCGCCCTCGCCCCCGCCGGTTGGCGGGCCGGCCGAACCAGAGGCGGCCATCCAGGTCCCGCCTGTCGTCGCCGATCCGGGCGATGTGGTTATCGGTGCAGGACACATGGAATCGGGACGCCCGGCGGATACGCCCCTCCCAGGCCCCTCTGACCGGCAGATGGACCGAACGACACGGGTAGTAATCTGCCTTTCATGTTCCACCGCAAACCCATCGAAGAGCGCATCGCCGAGCGGGTGGCCAAGCGCCCCCCGCTGAAGGAGGGCAAGCACTTCGAACATCGTCCCGCGCTGATCGTGTTCTGTGTGATCATCGGGCTCGCCGCGCTGAAGATCGTGGGCGCGTTCGCTCTCATGAAGTGGGGCCTCCAGTAGGACCGGTGACTCCCCCGGGCCGCTCACGGACCGTCAGGTCGCGGGCCGGGCGCCGGCGCATCGCCCGGCATCCAGCGGTACGGCAGCGCCGACCGGCCACGCCCGACCCCGATGACCCGGATCGCGTCGCGGTGCGCGCACAGCTCGGCCGCGATCGTGCCGAGGTCGCCCCGGAAACCGGCGCGGCGGTCCGCAGCCCGGGGCACCCCGGCCCATCGGGGCCCGGCACCCGCCGCCCGGGGCGTCACCAGGATCACGACTCCAGGGCGCTGCCCTGCTTCCACTTGCTGAACGGCAACTGCCAAAAGCCCCAGCCGTTGTTCCACTCCAGGATCCGGTCGGTGCCGACGATCTTGACGACGTCGCCCCGGTGGAAGTTGTCGTAGAACCACTTGGCCTGGGCGGGGCTGGCGTTGATGCAGCCGTGGCTCACGTTGGCCCGGCCCTGCGAGGCGACCGACCAGGGCGCGGCGTGGACGTACTCGCCGCTGTTGGAGATGCGCACCGCGTGGTGGACGACCTCCTTGTAGTACCCGGGGTCGCCCTTCTTCTTGCCCGGCGAGATCATCGTGACCGGGTCGCCGCGCTCCATGGTCAGGTGGATGCCGCTGGTGGTGGTGTACTCGCGGGTGGTGGCCTTGCCCGCGCTGATCTTCATGGTCTGCACGACCTTGCCGTCGCGGCGGACCACCATCATGTGGGTCTTGGTGTTGACCGTGCTGATCCAGGCCGCACCGATCTTGATGGTTGTGGTGTGGTCCTCGACGCCGTACGTGTCGGGCCCGGCCTTAACGCCGGTCAGGTGCGCGGTGAACTTCACCTTCTGGTGCGCGGGCCAGAACTTGGCCGGCCGGTAGATCACGTACTTGTCGTCGATCCACCGCCAGGCGCCCTCGACGGGCTTCTCGGCGTCCACCTCGAGGGCCTGCTCCACGGCCGCCTTGTCCTGGACGGGCAGATTGAACCGCACCATGATCGGCATGCCGACGCCGACCGTCTCCCCCTTGATGCCGGGGGTGACGTCGATGACCTCCAGCCCGTTCTTGGGCTTGAGCGTGGTGAAGCGGCTGGTCGCGGTGGCCGGGCCCCCCTGTCCGGTGGCCTTCGCCGACACGGTGTACTTACTGGAGGGCTTGAGCGGCTGCTTGGAGATCCACTTGGTGCGGGTGGAGTTGAACTTCCCCTCGATCGTCTCGCCACCCGACTGTACGGTGACCTCTTCGAGCTCGCCGTTGGAGGCCGTGACGACCACGGTTTTGTCGGGGCGTACCTTGGCGCTGCCCGACGCTGGGCTGATCTTGATGGCCGGAGCCGGGATGGCGGGCGTGGTGGTACCGGAGCCCCCGCCCGGCGCGTCCGATCCGCCGGAACACGCCGTCAACGCCGCGGTCAGCGCCACGGCGACTCCGGCGATCGGCCACCTCGAACGACTTCCAGTGCTCGGCACAGCTACTCCCCCATGAGCGCGAACGGCACCATAAGACCTTATTCGCGGTTACCTCCTATGTTGGCATTTTCTCCAGCGCTTAGGTCACATTTCGGGCGCGTGTTCGTGGTGCGCGTTCCAGTAGACGGTAAGGTCCGCGTCAAGACTGATCAAGCGGCGTGCCGGCGAGGGCCTGCACGTCCTGGTACGAGGGAATGCCGGCGGGGATCCGCCCGCCCGCGGCGACCGCCCGGGCGGTCTCGGCGACCGCGTGCAAAGCGGCCCGCAGCAGCAGCGACCCGGTGCTGATCCGGCGCACGCCGAGCGCGGCCAGGCCCGCGACGGTGTGACGGCCGGGCAGGAACAGCACGTTGAGCGGCAGATCGGTCGCGTCCACCAGTGCCCGCACGTCGTCGGCGTCGGCGACCCCTGGGACGAACACCCCGTCGGCTCCGGCCTCCGCGAAGGCCCGCAGCCGGCCGATGGTCGCGGCCAGGTTCCCGGCACCCAGCCAGTAGGTGTCGGTGCGGGCGTTGACGAACAGCCCCGGCGCCTCCGCCTTGACCGCCGCGATCGTTTCGCACCGTTCGCCGAGGTCCGCCAGCGTCCCGTCCGGCCGGCCGTCCTCGATGTTGACACCGGCCACGCCGAGCGCGGCCAGCTCGGCGGCGATCTCGGCCACCCCCCGCGGCGTGTCCGCGAAGCCGCCCTCGATGTCCACCGACACCGGGCACGGCAGCCCGGCCAGCCGCCGGGCCAGCGCGAGCGTCTCCGCCGCCGTATCGCCGCTCGCGTCGCGCTTGCCCGCCGCCGCGGCGACGCCGAGGCTCGTGGTCCCGATCGCGGCGAACCCGGCGGCGGCCAGGACGGCCGCCGAGGCGTGATCCCATGCGTTGGGCAGCACCAGCGGGTGCGCCGCGTGGTGCAGTGCGCGGAAAGCCCGCTGATGCGGCGTGCGGACGGTCTGGGTGTGGGTGCTCATCGGGGTCCTTTCGTGCGCCGACGCAGGGGGAGGCGCGCGGCCGTACGGAATTCCGGGGCCGGCCGGCGGGGTCGTCGCCTCCCCGGCAGGCTAGGGCCGCGATCGTTCGACGGCCGTCGAACGATGAATGTTTCACGCCCCGGCCCGCGATGTGCCACGTGCGGGCCTTTGGGCCTTCTCAACGATGGGCCCGCGGGTTATCACAGGGCCGGAGGGCGGTCGTGATCCCCGGCCCTCCCAGAGCGTTCCACGCCCCCACAACCGGGCACCA
>JADGHC010000030.1 GCA_019689655.1 Microbispora sp. | reverse complement strand
CAGCAGCAGGGAGCGGCGGGGATGGCGGGCCGCCTGATCGGGGCTTATCCGCCCGTCGTCCACCAGCGACTGCACCAGCGTGTGGTCACGGGTGATCTGATACAGCGCGCCGTCGCGCAGCATGTACGCCCGGGAGTCGCCCACATGGGCCAGGGCGAACTTCCCGTGGCCGTCCCATAGCATCGCGGTGACCGTGGTGCCCATCCGTTCGAGCGTCGGGTCCTGGGCGGCGAGATCACCCAGGTGCTGCCCCGCCTCCCGTACGGCGTCCGCGAGGGCGGCCACGGAATCGACGGGCGCCGGACCCTCCTCCAGCTTGGCCAGGGTGGCGATGACGGCCGCGCTGGCGACCTCGCCGTGCCCGTGCCCGCCCATCCCGTCGGCGATGGCGAGCAGACGCTCGCCGGCGTGCACCGAATCCTCGTTGTTGGCACGCGAACGCCCGACGTCCGACCCAGCGGCGTACCGAATACGGTTGTGCGTCATGGTTTTGAGTAAACCATTGGTTGAGTGACTTCACAAGCATGGTGCTAGGCTCGTGCTCATGAGCCACGACGCCCAGGCGGACAACACGGCGGACAAGACGGCGCCTCCGGCCGCGGCGAGCCCGCTCGAGGCCGCCGCCGAAGCGGCGATCGAAGCGACCGTGAACGCGGGCGACATCGCCCGGCTCGCCGACGTCGGAAGGGCCGCGGTCAGCAACTGGCGCCGCCGCTATGAGGACTTCCCCCAGCCGGTCGGCGGCACCGCCTCCAGCCCGCTCTTCTCGCTTCCCGAGGTGGAGGCGTGGCTGCGCAGGAACGGCAAGTCGTTCGAGGTCTCCCAGGGCGACCGCGTCTGGCAGCGGCTGCGGGCGTCGGCCGGCGACCTGCGCGTGGGCGAAGTGCTCGGGGAGATCGGGGCGTTCCTGCTCTACACGCTGCGCGACCCCGACGGCTGGAAGCGGCTGTCCGGCGCCGCCGACCTCGCCGTACGGCTCCCGCGTGCGGTGGCCGAGGCGACCGCCGACCTGCCCCCGCGCGCCGGGGACGCGCCGCCGGTCGAGCCCGGCCTGCTCCGGCTGGTCGCCGCGATGGCGGAGCGGCAGGGGGCGGCGGGCGCGTTCGAGTTCCTGTGCGACAGATACGCCGAGGCGCACAGCCGCAGGCTGGCGCTGACCCGGCCCGACGTGTCCGCCCTGATGACCCGGCTGGTCTGCCCGGGGGCGCGTACGGTGCTCGATCCCGCGTGCGGCATGGGCACGCTGCTGCTGGACGCCGCCGGGGCCGGCGGACCGGAGGACGAGGTCCGGCTGCTCGGCCAGGAGGCCAACGAGACGGTCGCGCTGCTGGCGGCGCTGCGGCTGCTGCTGCGCGGGCGGGACGCCCGGGTCGTCCCCGGTGACGCGCTGCGGCACGACGCGTTCCCGCCGGACCGGCCGGACGCCCTCGCCGACGCGGTGGTGTGCGACCCGCCGTTCAACGAGCGGGCCTGGGGCCACGAGGACCTCATCGGCGACCCCCGCTGGCAGTACGGCATGCCTCCGCGAAGCGAGTCGGAGCTGGCCTGGGTGCAGCACTGCCTCGCCCACGTGCGGCCCGGCGGGCTGGTGGCCATCGTGATGCCGGGCGCCGCCGCGAGCCGCCGCCCGGGGCGCCGCATCCGCGCCAACCTGCTGCGGTCGGGCGCGCTGCGCGCGGTCTTCACGCTCGCGCCCGGCGGCCCCGACCTGTGGCTGCTGCGCCGTCCCGAGCCCGGCGAGCGGCAGCCCGGCGTGATCCTGGTGGCCGACGCGGGAGACGACCCGTCGTCCGTGGAACCGGCCTGGCGGGCCCACCTCGCGGAGACCGAACCCCCGCGGGGCGGCCGTACGGTCCGCATCATCGACATCCTCGACGACGAGGTGAACGTGAGCCCGGCGCGGCACTTGTCACCCCGGGCCGACACGCGGGGCTTCCCCGCGGCCAGGGACCGTTTCCTGGAGGCGGTCGCGGCGCTGGCCGACGTGCCCGACCTGGAGGTGCTCGCCGGAGGCGGGCCGGGCTGGGACGCCTCCTGGGCGACCGTCGCCGAGATGGCCAGGTCGAAGCTGCTCACCATCCGGCACTCGACGCTGCGGGCGCTGCCCAGCGACCCGGAGACGCCCGGAGACGACGCCGCCGGGGGGAACGCCTCCGCCGATGCGGGCGCCGAGGGCGGGGTGCCGGTGCTGACGGCCGACGACGTCGCGGCCGGGACGGCGCCGTCGCGGCGAATCCCGCGCGCCCCCGGCCTGATCGCCGTGCGTCCCGGAGACGTGGTGGCGTCGGCCGTCACCGCCCGGGTCGACACCGCGGAGGGGGCGG
Organism: Microbispora sp.; assembly: GCA_019689655.1. Lineage (GTDB taxonomy): Bacteria > Actinomycetota > Actinomycetes > Streptosporangiales > Streptosporangiaceae > Microbispora. The sequence continues at coordinate 19,988 of JADGHC010000030.1, read as the reverse complement.
CGCTGGGCCCGCATCTCAGCCTCTTCCGCGTCGATCCGGACAAGGTGGACCCCGAGTTCCTGGCCGGGTTCCTGCGGTACGCGGCGGGCGGCGGCCGGCCGCATCTCGGCAGCAGCCGGGTGGAGGCCCGCCGGGCCCGCGTCCCCCAGCTTCCCCTGGCCGTCCAGCGGACGTACGGCGCGGCCTTCCGGCGGCTGCTGGCGCTGGAGGACGGCCTGCGCCGGGCGGCCGCGGCGGGGGAGGCACTGGCCCGTCTCGGCGTCGAGGGACTGGTGGACGGACGCCTCCGTCCCCGCGGGTGACACCCGCCTTCCCGGCCGGGGGCCGCCCGGCTGACAGTGTCCGGTGCACACTGGGCCGCGACGCCCGAGCACACCGGACGAATCCGGTAGCTTTTTCCCCGATAGGCCGACGGGAGGGGCGCATGGTCATCGGTGACCGGTATGAGCTGGACGACCTCCCTTTGGGACAGGGCGGCATGGGTGCCGTGTACGGCGGGCACGACCGGCGGCTCGACCGCAAGGTGGCGGTCAAGTTCCTGCGGCTGCCCGACGGGCCGGACGAGGAGCTGCAGCGCCGGTTCATCCGCGAGGCGCGGATCCTCGCGAAGCTCGATCACCCCGGTGCGCCGGTGCTGTATGACTTCGGCACCTACGAGCAGCGGCTGTTCCAGGTCATGCAGTTCATCGAGGGAGTGACGGTCGCCGATCTGCTGAGCGAGCACGGCCCGCTGCCGGTGCCGTGGGCCGCGGCGATCGCCGCGCAGGCGTGCGCCGTGCTGGCCGCCGCGCACGAGCTGTCGATCTGCCACCGGGACCTCAAGCCGAACAACCTCATGCTCTGCCCGGACGGCAGCGTGAAGGTGCTCGACTTCGGGCTCGCCATGCTGCGCGAGACGGACGTCGCGGGCAAGACGACGCAGTTCACCCGGATCGGCCAGATTCTCGGCACGCCCGCGTACATGTCCCCCGAGCAGATCCAGCGCGGTGTCGCCGGGCCGAAGAGCGACCTGTACTCCCTCGGCTGCGTGCTGCACGAGATGCTGACCGGCAACCAGCTGTTCACCGGGCCGACCGAGTACGCGGTGTTCGACAAGCAGGTGAAGGAACCGCCGCCCCGGGTGCCCGGGGTGCCCGCCGAGCTGGACCGCCTGATCGCCGAGCTGCTGGAGAAGGAGCCGGACAAACGGCCGGCGGACGCGTACACGCTGTTCGAGCGGCTGCAGCCGTTCGCGGTCGACCTGCCCCCGCTGCCCGGTTTCCTCAACCCGTCGTCGGTGCCCAGCCCCGGCCGCATGTACGCCCAGATGGTCGGCCGCGTCCGCTGACCCGAGCTGCGTCCGCCGACCCCGCCGGGTTAGCCGGCCCCGGCGGGTCAGCCGCGCCAGGCGGTGAGGACCTCCTCGACCCGGGGGCGGATGCGCTCGCGCGCGGTCATGCGCGGCACTCCGGACATCAGCAGCTCGTCGTAGTCGGTGTCCAGGTGGCGTACGCTCGCGATGACGGCGAGCGTGATGGCGCTCTCGTCCAGCGCGCGGGCGGCGGCCGTGCGGCCGACCCGCCCGCTGCCGCGTACGGCGGCGTGCGCGGCGATGGCCTCGGCCCGCCCGGCCGGGCAGCGGGGGAACAGACGGCGGATCTCCGCGGCCATCCGCTCCCGGAACTCGGCGTCCTCGTTCGCTCTGCGCTCGCGGTCGCGTTCCCGGCGGCGCAGCCGCGCCTCCTCGTCGGCCAGGCACTGCTCTTCGGCCCGCGCGAGCGCCTCCTCCTCGACCAGGACGCCGAGCCGCTCATACCGCTTGCGCCGCCGGTTGTAGCGGACCACCACCGCCGACAACCCGCTCTCCTTCTTGGCCCGGCGGCTCAGCGCCGCGTTGCCCGCGGGGAGCAGGCACAGGTGGTCCATGTCGGCACAGGTCAGGCAGTGCGGCCGGTCGTCCTCCATGATCAGGTAGGGTCCGGTCTCCCCGCAGTCGGCGCAGGTCCACGCCTCGAGCGGCGCGACCACCACGAGGTCGGGCGCCTTGTTGTGCCGTTCGGTGATCTGCCGCCGCCGCGCCTCGCTCAGCTCCGGCGACAGCCAGTGGACGCGGAAGGCGCGCTCCAGGTCCTCGTCGCCCGCCGCGGTGAAGCGCAGCGGCCGCCGGTCGCGGGTGCCCGCCGTGTACGCCACCTCGGCGGCCACCAGGTCGCGGGCCTCGGCCCACGCGCGCAGGTGCGACAGGGCCTCGGCCATGCGGCCGGCGTCCACGGCGGCCAGCCGTTCCAGGCTGTCGGCGCGGCCCTGCCGCCAGGTCTCCACGTGGCGGCCGTGCAGCCACCGCAGGCCGGTGAGGATGTCGATCGGGGTCACATACTTGCGGGTCGCCAGGGCGATCTCCGCCGCCTGGGCCACCCGGCCGCCGAGCTTGCTGCGCACTCCTCCAAGAGTGCCCTATGCGGGCGTGCGCGCACGCCGGTTCACGGCGGCCAGCAGCCCCACGGCCGCCAGGCCGGAGACCGTGGCCGACCCGCCGTACGACACGAACGGCAGCGGCAGCACCCCGGCGGCCCCGGCCGCGGCGAACGCCGCGAACCACCACTTCGGCGCACCCGAGATCGCGATCATCCCGATGGTCAGCACCAGGAAGACGAGCGCGGTGCCGTAGTCGGGCTGCAGCGCGATCAGCCCGACCGGCAGCGCGGCGAGGCCCAGGGCGAGCAGCACCGCTCCCGCGCCCGGCCTGCGCTCGCCGTCGCGCAACTCGCCGAGCGCCGTCGCGAGCGCGAGCACCGTGGCCGCCTTGGCGAACTCCGACGGCTGGAACTGCAGCCCGTCGCCGAGCACGATCCACGCGTGCGAGCCGTTGATCGTACGGCCCAGCGGGGTCAGCACGGCGACCAGCCCGGCCAGCCCGAGCAGATACAGCACCGGGACGTAGGCCCGCAGCACCCGCAGGTCGATCCGCGAGACGGCCCACATGAGCACCAGGCCGGCGCCCACGCTGACCGCCTGCCGCTGCGGCAGCGTCGAGCCCGGATCGTTGCGGGTGGCCGACCACACCAGCAGCAGCCCGATCGCCGACAACGCGACCGCGGGCAGCACCAGCCCCCAGGCGGTGCGGCCCGTCATCGCGCCCTCAGGGCGGCGATGCCCTCCCAGATCTCCCGGGCGGCGGGGGCTGCGGTGGTCCCGCCGGTGCCGCCTTGGGAGACCACGACCACCACGACGTACTTCGGCTTCTTCACCGGGCCGAAGGAGGCGAACCACGAGGTGTGAGAGGACCGAGGCGACATGGAGCTGACCGCGGTGTGGTGCCCGGGCTGCGGCTCGGCCGACGTTGAGCCGAACGCCGAGGGCACCGCCCTCATCTGCTGTGCCTGCGGCGACACGATTCACCATGATGGCCCCCGCCGCTCTGACAGTGGCGGTGGTGGCGAATGTTATCAGGCCTCTGAAACGATCGGCATCGTGGTAAATACGTAATCTTCCGCGAAGCACTCATTTTCTAGATAACGATAGGTGACTTTCTACATGCCTCATCCATGTGGGGTGCCGAACACTCCTGACGCCATACGCTGCACAGTCATGTATAAAGAACACGGCAGGTTGAGCTGCCCTGCCAGTAACGGAGTGTCGCTTGTAGGCCTAATCGGACACAGATAGTGACAGAAATGAACATGGCGTCACTATCGACTAGATCATCCGGAATATCTCAAAATCGTAACAACCAATACGACTCGCCTTGTCGTTTCCTGAGTTAATCGAGTAGAACTTGAGAGTCGGGCCAATGATCCATGTAGGGGAGGTGTTGCGATCAAGCGAGCGAATTGAGAAAGAGAATGCCACGAGCGGGAATGCTGCCAGGCCCCGCCCGTGGCGGTGCACCTTCCGATGCAATAAGGAGTCTACTCCAAAGTGAACCTACGGCGCATTCTCTTCGTCCTGATCTCCTGCCTGACAGCGGCGGTAGTGATGATCGGATCCAGCAGCGTAGCAAGTGCAGCCCCAGCTAGCACTCCCCTCACTTCCTCACAAGACCAACAGCCGACACCAAACTCCCAGGGCGGCTCGCCTGTCAGAGTGCTAACGGCCTGCGGAGGTACCGCGCTCGCGACATTCACCTACCAGTGGGAGGGCTTAACGTTCAATATCCCCACAGGAGTCTTCTTCGATCACTGCATCTACGGAAGCGGACTCATCGGCGACGACGACTACGCAAGCATCGACCGGGTCGGCCCCGGGTACTACAGTGGTGAGTTCTGCAACTGGCGTATCGACTTCAGGTACTACGATGTAAACGGTAAGAACTATCAGACCAGCAGTGGGAGTACCCACAACACATGCGACTGGATGCCTGGTCGGCATCGTTACCAGAGCTTCCAGATGAAGCCTGGAACTGCATGTGCCATCTTTTACGTGCTGAACAAAGAACGGGCCCGGCAGTGCCATAACATCACCCTATAAGCGGGAAAAGCGATCGTGAGACGGCCGTAGGGTGGCCATGGCGGCAGCCGGGCTGCCCTACGCATCATCGGAAGAGAGTAGCCATGGGCTCATTCGAGCGAATTGATCCGCCAATAGTAGGATGGATTATTTCGGTGCTGCACTCGGTTGTTGGGGTTGCCGCGGCTTTGACTCTCGCCCTCTTTGTTATGCGTTGGATTCTAGGCAAAACCATCAAGAGGCCACTTGTTCCCAAAATGGCAATTGCTGTTTGCTTAGCTGTGGCCGTCATGGGATTTGCGTTGGTCGTTGGTATTCAATCCATACGAGCGCTTGTTAGCCTTCTCTGAGGGGGTTCAGTAGATCGCCGCTCGACACCCCCTTCCCGCAGGCCGCCCACCGCGCCCGCCGCCAAGCAGGGGTGCTGTGCTGAGCACCTGGCCTGGATCCGCCGACATCCTCGCCGTCGCCGCCGAAGTGGTCGACGGCGACCAGGACCACGATCGCGAGGTCGTCGCCTGGGCTTGCCGTACGCCTCGGCGGTGCTGGTCTTCCCGGCGATCGGCAGGCGCTCGAACGCGTATCCCTCGAACGCTGCGGCGGCCGTGCCCGTGCGCGGCACGCCGGCCAGCGCGTCGCGGATGAAGCGCAGCGTCTTGGGCGAGGCGTCGATCTTTTTGACCGGCTTGAGGCCGCCGTCGCGCCGCCACATCTCGTCCGCGAAGCGGTAGAAGATCGTGTCGCAGGACACCACCAGGGCCCGGCGCATGTCCATGCGGCCCAGCGCGGCGCTTTCGAAGTTGTGGAACACCCGGCCGCCGATCCGGTAGCCGCCCGGGCAGTCGTAGGAGGCCCGCAGCGAGTAGCCCGCCTTCGCCGCCGCCGCGGTCGAGGTCACCTTCCACGTCGAGCCCGGCGGCCACTGCCCCTGCACGGCGGCGCCGGCCAGCGGCAGCTCCTCGTACTCGCGCTGCGAGATGCCCCCGGTCCATACGCCCGGGTCATAGGTGGGGTAGTCCGCGATGGCCGTCACCCGCCCGGTCCGCGCCTCGAGCACCACCGCCGCGCCGCTGTCGGCGGGCTCGCCCCGCTTGCGCGCGGCGGTCACGGCGCGGGCCAGCGCCCGTTCGGCGATCTTCTGGATGCGGGCGTCGATGCTGGTGACCAGCGTGTTTCCGGCCACGGCCGCCTCCTCGCGGATCAGGCCGGTGACCTTGCCCGTGCTGTCCACCGCCACCTGCCTGATCCCGGTCCGGCCGGCCAGCTCGCGGTCGTACTCCGCTTCGAGGCCGTCGCGGCCGACCAGCTCGGGGCCGCCCCGCGGGTCGCCGGGGGAGGGCGGCTGCAGGTAGCCGAGCACGTGCGCCGCCGCGGAGCCGAGCGGGTAGGTCCTGACCGGCCGCAGCGCGGTGCTGACGCCGGGGAACTCGTCGTGCCGCTCGGCGATCGACAGCGCCGTGCGCACGCTCACGTCGTCGGCGACGATGATCGGCTGGTACGGCGAGCCGGGCCAGCACGGCCGGGGCACATCCCTGGCGCACAGCCGCGCCCGTTCGGCGATCTCCCGGTACGGCCTGCCCAGGGCACGCGCGAGCCGGGTCAGCACGTCCTTCCCGCCGTCGGGCTGGTGGATGAGGGCCATGTAGTCCACCGAGACCTGCGGCCTGGTCTCGTTGGCCGCCAGCGGCCGGCCGCGTACGTCGAGGATCCGCCCCCGCACGGGCGGCAGGACGATCGAGCGCACCCGCGACTGCGTCGCGGCCTTGACGTATGACGGGCCGGTGACGACCTGCAGATACCACAGGCGGCCGAGCAGGGTGAGCATGAGCGTGGTCACCACGACGCACACCAGCGTGAGACGGCCGCGGTAGGGGCTGTTACGCAAGCCGCCTCCTCCCGGGGCGGGCGTCTCGCGAGCGGGGCACCCGGCCGAACGTGCGGCGGCGGGGCAGCACGGCGAGCACCGCCGACACCAGTGCGGCCAGGCCGGTGGTCCAGGCGATGGCACCGGGTGCGAGGGCCGCCCGCCACGGCGTGCCGTCGAGCAGGGCCGCGAGCACGCCCCCGGCGAGCGTCGCCGCCAGGGCCACGGCGGCGGCGACGGCGGCGCGCCGCCCCGCCGTGCCGTCCGCGCCGGCCCGCGCGCACACCCATCCGGCCAGGCACAGCACCAGGGCGAGCCGCCCGATCGTATGGTCGGCGGGCGGCGCGATGTCGGCGGCCAGGCCGGCGGCGAAGCCCAGGAGCGCCCCCGCCCCCGGCCGCAGCACCGGCGCGAGCGCGATGACGGCGATCAGCACGATGTCGGGGCCGCCGCCGGGCAGGGGCAGGCCACTGACCACGGCGGCCTGGAGCACCGGCCCGAAGAGGACGACGAGCACGGACGCGACGACCGCCGTCATCAGTCCTTCTTCTCCTTCCCCGAGTGGCTCTTCCCGGTGTCTTCGGGTGCGTCCACCGCGGGGTCCGCCGCGTCCGGCAGCGGTCCCAGGACCACGGTGACGAGGTCGAGCGCGGTGAGCCGGGCGAAGGGACGCACGAGCGCCGTCTTGGTCAGCGCGTCCGGCGCGGGTTCGACGGCGATCACCGTGCCGATGGGCACGTCCGGCGCGTAGGGGCGCATGTCGCGCGAGCCCAGCGTCACCACCCGGTCGCCCGGCCGCACCTCGGCGGAGGGGTTGAGCAGGCTCAGCCGCAGCAGCCCGCGCTCGGGGACGCCGGTCACCAGGCCGACCTCCCGCGAGCCCGCCAGCCGCGCGCCGATCGACGCGCCGGAGGCCGTGGCGAGCTGGACCGTCGCGGTGCCCGGCCCGGCCCGCAGGACCCTGCCGACCAGCCCGTCCCCGTCGAACACGGTCATGTCGCGGGCCACCCCGCGGTCCGATCCGGCGTCGATGGTGACCGTGCCGTCCCGGGAGAAGCCGATCACGTGCGCGGGCACGACCTCGTAGCCGTCCGCCCGCGCGGGGGACGGCCTCGCGCCGCGGGCGGCCAGCAGCTCGGCGCGCAGCCGGGCGTTTTCGCGTTCGAGCCGTTCGAGGCGGTGCGCGCCCGACGCCCAGCGGACACCGGCCGCCGCCGCGTCCTCCAGCCCGCCGTACACGGCCGAGCCGAACGCCCGCAGCGGTTCGAGCGGGGTGATGGTGTCGGTCACGATCAGGGCGGCGGAGACGAGCGCCAGCAGCGCGGGCACCCGGCGACCGGCGGCCCTCATCTGCGCGTTTCGGGGAGGAACACGTCCCGCATGTCGTCGAAGCGCTCGACGCACCGGCCCGCGCCGAGCACCACCGACCGGAGCGGCTGGTCGACGAGGCGGATCGGCATGCCGACGGCGTCTTCGAGCCGGGCGGCGAGCCCGTCGAGCAGCGCGCCGCCGCCGGTCAGCACGATGCCGTTGTCGATCAGGTCGCCCGCCAGCTCGGCCGGGCACTGATCCAGCGTGCTCTGCACGGCGTCGACGATCGTCTGGACCTGGTCCTCGATCGCCTCCCTGACCTGCGCCCGGGTGATCGTCGCGGTCTTCGGCAGGCCGGTCACCAGGTCGCGGCCCCGGATCGGCAGCGACGCGGCGTCGTCGCCGCCCGGCCGCGCGCTGCCCAACGTGATCTTGACGTGCTCGGCCGTCCGCTCGCCGAGCATCAGGGAGTGCTCCTTCTTGACGTAGTTGACGATCGCCTCGTCGAGCTCGTCGCCCCCGATTCGTACGGACTTCGACACGACCACCCCGCCGAGCGAGACGATCGCGACCTCCGTCGTGCCGCCGCCGATGTCCACGACCATGTTGCCGGTCGTGTCGCCGACATCGAGCCCCGCGCCGATCGCCGCGGCCATCGGCTCCTCGATGATGTGGACCCGGCGGGCGCCCGCCTCGTACGCCGCCTCCCTGACCGCGCGCTGCTCGACGCTCGTGGTGCCGCTCGGCACGGCGACGACGACCCGGGGCTTGGCCAGATAGCGGCTCTTCTGCGCGACCTGGATGAAGTGCCGGAGCATGCGCTCGGCCGCGTCGAGGTCGGCGATCACGCCGTCCTTGAGCGGGCGCAGCGTGGCGATGTGGGGCGGGGTCCGCCCGATCATCGCCTTGGCCGCGGTCCCGACCGCCACGATCCTGTCGGTGTGCAGGTTGATCGCCACCACTGACGGCTCGTCGAGGACGACGCCCTTCTTGCGCACGTACACGAGCGTGTTGGCGGTGCCGAGATCGACCGCCATGTCCCGGCCGAGCAATCCCCACGGGAAACCCATCGCCGACCAGCTTTCGGAGAGGAGGGAGGACACGCGTGATCGCTGCCCGGCGGCCCCGCCTCCAAACAGAACGGTCCCTCCCCGTACGAACCGGACCCAGGCGACGCTGAGGTAGAGGGTGATCAGCCGGTCGCCGATCACCCAAGTAGTGTGAAGCACGGGTCAGCCGAAATCAACCGGGTTGCGGCGCTTCGTAATCGGCTCGATACGGTACGACGCCGTCGCGCGGCGCGTCGGGCAGGGCGAGGCAGAGGGCGTCGAGCGCTGCGGTGAACGCATGCTCGGGCGGGGTGCCGTACCCGATGACCAGGCCGTCGCGCGGCGGCATCGTGCTGGCCGGGTGCCGATAGGGGGCCAGGCCGTCCAGGGCGAGGCCGAGGCGGCGGGCGGCGCGCAGGGTGGCCTGCTCGGTGCCGGGAGGAAGGTCGATGACGGCGTGCAGGCCCGCGGCGATGCCGCTGACCGTGATGTGCGGGGCGCGCCGGGCGAGCGTGGCGGTGAGCAGGTCACGACGGCGGCGATAGACCGCGCGCATGCGGCGCAACTGGCGGTCGTAGGCACCGGTCGTGATGAAGTCGGCGAGGGTGAGCTGGTCGACGACGCTCACCGAGAACTCACGCGGGCCCTTGGCGGCGACGACGTCGTCCACCAGGTGGCCGGGCAGCACCATCCAGCCGAGCCGGAGCGCCGGGGAGAGGCTCTTGCTCGTGGAGCCGAAGTAGACCACGCGGTCGGGATCCAGCCCCTGCACGGCCCCGACCGGCTCCCGGTCGTAGCGGAACTCGCCGTCGTAGTCGTCCTCGAGCAGCAGGCCCCCGGTGGCGCGGGCCCAGTCGATGACCGCGGCGCGGCGCCGCGGGTGCAGGGCCCCTCCGATGGGGTACTGATGCGCGGGCGTCAGCAGGACGGCTCGCGCGCCCGTGGCCGGAAGGTCCTCGACGCGTGCGCCGTGGGCGTCCACGGTGACGGGCACGGTCGTCAGGCCCGCCTCCGCCAGGATGGAGCGATGGAAGTCGAGCCCGTACGCCTCGACGGCGATCGGGCCGCGCAGCACCCGGCACATCAACCACAGCCCGTGCGCGTAACCCGAGCAGATCACGATGTGCTCGGCGGTGGTGCGCACGCCTCTGGTACGCGCGAGGTAGTCCGCCAGCGCCCGGCGCAGCTCCGGCCGGCCGCGGGGGTCGCCGACGCCGAAGGCGTCACTGGGCGCGGCGGTCATCGCCCGGCGGGCGGAGGCGAGCCAGGCCGAGCGCGGGAAGGCGGAGGCGTCGGGCGAGCTGGGCATCAGGTCGTGGACGACCCGCGGGCGGGACGGCCGCCCGGGCGCGCGCCGGCGGCCGGGTTCGAGGGGGGCGGCCCGGTGCGCGACGTACGTGCCGGAGCCTTGCCGGGAGGTGAGCCAGCCTTCCTCGACGAGCTCGGCGTACGCGGCGGCGACCGTGTTGCGGGCGATGCCCAGATCGAGGGCGAGAGCGCGGTAGGGCGGCAGCCGGGTGCCCGGCTTCAGCCGCCCCGAACGGATGGCCTCGCGCAGGGCGTGCATCAGCCGTGTGCGTGCGCCACCGCCGCCGGTCAGCTCCAGGTGCAGGTCGCTGCCGCCGTCCGCGGGCAGGCCGCTCACCGGCACATCCGGAAATTGACCCATGAAATGCTCACGAGAATGCACCATATCTTGGGCCGATCACGCTCCTAGGGTCGGAGCATGACGAACGTTGCCATTCCCGAACGTATGAACATGTCGGCTGTCGCGCCCAAGGTCTTCAAGGCGTTGCTGGCACTGGACGCCGCGGCCCGCGAGGGGCTGGACCCGGTGCTGGTCGAGCTGGTGCAGATCCGTGCCTCCCAGATCAACCGGTGTGCGTACTGCATCGACTACCACACCGGCGACGCCCGCCGGGCGGGGGAGAGCGAGGCGCGCATCTACCAGCTGAGCGCCTGGCGGGAGTCCAGCCTTTACACCGCCAAGGAGCGCGCCGCCCTGGCGCTCACCGAGGCGGTGACCCTGCTGCCCCACGGCGTCGAGGACGAGGTGTACGACGAGGCCGCGCGGCATTTCGACGACAAGGAGCTCGCCCAGCTCATCGCGGTCATCTTCACCGTCAACGCCTGGAACCGGATGAACGTGACCACGCGCAAGACCCCCGGCACCGAGTAACCACCTGTCCGCCTCCGTCCCGCCCACATACGCACGGGCGGTGACCGCCTCCGGTCACCGCCCGTGCTCATGACTGCCTCGAAAGGCGACGCCGTGACATCCGTCGAAATCCCACACGTGAACACGGCCCGCGGCTGGCTCGCGATCTTGGCCGTGACCTTGGGCATCTTCGCCCTGATGACCTCGGAACTGCTGCCCGTCGGGCTGCTCACCCCGGTCGCCGCCGCGCTGGACGTCTCCGAGGGCACCGCCGGGCTCATGGTCACCGTGCCGGGACTGGTCGCCGTCGTCGCGGCGCCGCTGGTCACCGTCGCCACCGCCGGGATCGATCGCCGGCTGGTGCTGGCCGCGCTGATCGGGATGGTGGGGGTGGCCAACCTCGCCTGCGCCTTCGCCTCCGGCTTCGCCGTGGTGCTGCTCGCCCGCTTCCTGATCGGCGTCAGCGTCGGCGGCTTCTGGTCCCTGGCCGGTGGCATCGCGCTGCGCCTGGTGCCCGAGCGGCACGTCGCCCGGGCCACCGCCGTCGTCTTCGGCGGCGTCGAGACCGCCTCCGTCCTCGGCGTGCCCGCGGGCACCCTGGCCGGCGACCTCAGCGGCTGGCGGACCGCGTTCGCGGGCGTGGGCGTTCTCGGCCTGACCTCGCTGACCTGCATGCTCGTGGTGATGCCGAAGGTGGCGCCCGAGCGCACGATGACCTTGGCGGACCTGCCGCGGACGCTGCGGGCGTACGGCATGCTGCGCATCGGCCTCGCCATGACCTTTCTCGTGATCACCGGGCACTTCACCGCCTACACCTTCGTCCGGCCCATCCTGCGGGACGACGGTGTGGCGGGCGGCACGATCGGCGTGCTGCTGCTGGTCTTCGGGGTCGCCGGCGTCTGCGGCAACTTCATCGCCGGCGCGCTGATCGCCAGACGCCTGCGGCAGACCGTGTGCGGCATCGCGCTGCTCCTCGCCGCGGCCATGGCCGCCCTCGCGGTCACCGGCCACACCGCCGTTTCGGCCGCCGCGATCCTCGTCGTCTGGGGCCTGGGCTACGGTGCCGTCCCGGTCACCTTCCAGACCTGGATCCTCAACGCGGCGCCCACCGCCACCGAGGCGGCGTCCTCCCTGTACGTGTCGATGTTCAACCTGTCCATCGCCCTCGGCGCTCTCGGTGGCGGCCTGCTGGTCGACGCCGCCGGGCCGGTGAGCATGCTGTGGATCGGCGGCCTGCTGACCATGCTGGTGCTGCCGATCGTCGCCGCCGTATCCAGCAGGTGACGGCGGGGTGGCTCAGCGGCCGTCGAGGAGGGGCTGCCGCGGATCCCAGCGGGTGCCCTCGGCGGCGTCCTTGCGGCGGCGGGCGATCGCCGACAGCGCCTCCAGGACGACCCGGTTGCCGAGGTAGGCGGTGATGTCCGCGTGGTCGTACGGCGGGGCCACCTCGACGATCTCCAGGCCGACGACGGGCAGCTCGTAACAGGTGCGGCGTACGGCATCGAGGAGCTGGCGGGACGTCAGGCCGCCCGGCTCGGGCGTGCCGGTGCCCGGGGCGTGGCCGGGGTCGCAGACGTCCACGTCGACCGACAGGTAGACCCCGTCGCAGTCGTCGAGCGCGATCGCGTACGCCTCGGTGAGGCACTCGTCGAGGCCCCTGGCGACGATCTCGGTCATCTCGTACGACCGCATGCGCTGCCCGGCCATCCAGTCGAGGATCTCCGGCCCGGGCCAGTAGCCGCGCAGCCCGATCTGGAGGAAACGGTCGCCGCGGATCGCCCCCGACTCGATGAGCCGCCGCATCGGCTGCCCGTGGCCGTACAGGTGGCCGAACTCGATGTCGCCGGTGTCGGCGTGCGCGTCGAAGTGGATCATCGAGATGCGGCCGAAGCCGTGGTGGCGGGCCACGCCGGTCGCGTCGGGCAGGGCGATCGTGTGGTCGCCGCCGAGGACGACGGGGATAGCCCCGGAGCCCGCGATCCGCGCGACCGCGTCCTCGATCGCGCGCAGGCTGCCCTCGATGTCCCCGGCGTAGGTCTCCACGTCCCCGGCGTCCAGCACCCGCAGGTCCTTGAGGGCGTCCACACGCAGGGCCAGGCTCGGGCGGGAGCCGTCGTGGGGGAGATAGCAGGTCTGGCGGATGGCGTTCGGGCCGAAGCGCGCACCCGGGCGGTGGGAGGTGCCGCCGTCGAACGGCGCGCCCAGGATGACGACGTCGGCGTCCGCGTAGCCGGCCGGGTCGTCCAGGTCGCAGCGCTCGACGCCGAGGAACGTGACGTCGGGGCCGAACATCTGGCCGTAGCGGGACAATCCACCTCCTGACGGCAACCGGTCCAATCGGGCATCACATGCTATTGGGCAGCCGGCATGGTGTCGGGTTCGCGGGCCTCGACCAGGAACGGGTCGAGCAGGCCGGGGGTGCTCGCCGCGGCCAGGCGCAGCGCCTCGGCGAGGGCGACGTCGCGGACCTGGTATCCCTGCTTGCCCGCCGCGGTGGTGGCCGTCAGCGTCGCCAGCCCCGCCCTGCGCTGGAAGAACGACCGCTCGATGTTCCAGCCGATGACGCCGTCGCACTCCAGCGCCACCCGGCGGCGTACGAGGGAGCCCCAGCGGGTGACGAGGTAGCCGGACGTCAGCGCGTGCCCCAGCGAGCGATAGCGATCGGCGGCCAGCAGGGCCGTCAGCGGCAGCAGCGCGGCGGCCGTGAGCCACGTCCACGAGGGCAGCCCGGCCCACGCCCACAGGGCGAGCAGCGCGGCCAGCACCAGCGCGTGCACGCCGTACGCCCGGGTGAACCTGCGGCGCAGCGCGGCCGGGCCGTGCGCGGTCAGCTCCGCGGTGACCGGCGAGACACCCGTGGAGGCGCGGGGGAGCACGAGCCGGGCCACCGACACGGCCTCGGCGCGCGGCGCGGGCGGCAGCAGCATCGACCCGCCGCGCTGGGCGCCCTGCGCCGCGCGCAGGCCGGTCGTGACCGCGGCCAGCCGGGCCCCGCGTACGGCGCGCAGCAGCAGCGGCTCGTCGACCTCGACCCCGCGCACCCGCCGTTCCTCGATGGTGGTGGCCCGGGTGGTCAGCAGCCCCCGGGTGACGTGCAGGGTGCCCCCGGCGTGCCGGGTGAGCCGGAAGTTGCCGAAGGCCAGCACGTAGCCGAGCGTGGAGGCGATGCTCACGAACACCACCAGCACGAGCACCACCGTCGCGATCTCCAGCGGGAGCGACATCGCGCTGAACCACCGCCAGGCGTCCTGGACGGGTCCGACGCTGCTGATGTCGACGTTGCCCTCCGACATCAGGCGGGACACGAAGCCGCCGATGACGCCCACGGTGACGAGCCCGGACATCGTGAACGGCCCGAACCGCACCCATTCGGGCCGCATCCGTGCGAGCTCGGTCTCCGCGGCCGGGGACGGCGCGGTGGAGGCGGTGGGAGCGGCGGCGGAAGAGGCGGGAGCGCGGTGCAGCAGCTCCACGCGCAGGCGGGCGGCCTCGGCGGTGGTCAGCGCGTCGAGCTTGAGCCTGCCCTCGTGCCTGCGGTCCGACGTGCCCGTCCCCACCTCCACCCGGGCCAGGCCGAGCACGCGGTGCAGCACGTGGGAGGTGACGTCCACCGTACGGACCCGGTCGCGGGGCACGGTGACCACCTTCCGGGTCAGCAGGCCGCGGCGGACCTGCACATGCTCGGGAGTGATGCGGTAAGTCGTGGTGAACCAGCGGAGCATGCCGACCACGACCATGAGGCCGACGCCCGCGAGGCCCCACAGGTGACCCTCCCCGCCGCTGCTCGTCCCCGCGATCAGCACGCCGAGCAGCGCCGGGGCGGCCCGTACGACCTCCTGGAATGGATGGATCACCAGCATGCGCGGGCTCAGCCGCCGCCAGGTCGTCACGATGGGGTCGATCATGTGGCGTCACCCGCCGTCGCCTGCGCGGTGGCGGTGAGCTCGGCGACCAGGCGCCGGGCCGTGTCCTGGTCGAGGCCGCTGACCTTGATCGGACCGGCGGCGGAGGCGGTGGTGACGGTGACGTTGGCCAGGCGGAAGATCCGCTCCAGCGGGCCGCGCTGGCTGTCCACGGTCTGGATGCGGGAGACCGGGGCGATGCGCCACTCCTGCTTGAACCAGCCCGACTGCGTGAAGACGGCCGCGGAGGTGGCCTCCCAGCGGTGCACCCGGTAACGCCACTGCGGCATGACCATGACGTGCGCCACGGCGAGGACGGCGGTGACGACGAGGGCGGTCACATGGGTGGTGACGGGCAGGGCGCTCTCGTCGCGGTCGGCCACGAGCCATACCACCTGAGCCGCGAGGACGACGAGCCAGCCGAGGGCGGCCCGCGCCGTCCAGTACCAGATGGCGGTACGGCTGACGCGGTGCCGCGGAGGGCGGAGGGTAGGGGTGTCCACGCCCCAACTCTGCCCGATCGTCCGCCTTCCGGCGCAGTGCACTCGGTCCCGTTTTCACCGGTGACAAATGTCATGGCGGCACGGGATCGGTGCGGGCGGGCGTCCGGGGTGGAGGAGGGCCCGGCCGTGGCGCCCCGGCCCCGGGCATGGGGGGCCCCCCCGCGCGGCCGTCACTCGCCCGCGTCGTCGGCGGAACGGTTGGCCTTCTTCGCCTGCTTCGCCGAGCGGGCTTCCTTGATGGCCAGCCTCTTCGCCTTACCGGTGGACTTCGCGGGCTTCTTCTTCTGAGCGTCGTCAGCCATGATTCCCCCGAATGTACGAGGATGCGCCTTATATGCGCATCTGAGGGGGTTGATACCCAAGAGAGCGGTGTGACACCCGGCCCGGCACGGCCGCCGCGGGTCAGACCATCTGGCGCTGCTCGGCGCTGAGCGGGGCCGCGATGTCCTCCAGCGAGCGCCGGGCCGCCTCCACGCCCATGAACCACTGCACGAGCCCGGCCGCCATCATCAAGACGGCGCCGACGACGTAGCCGGTGACGACGTTGCCGACGACCCCGCTCTCCACCAGGCGGCCGAACAGCACCGGCCCGATGATGCCGCCGAGCCCGGTGCCGGCCGCGTAGAACAGGGCGATCGCCAAGGCCCTGGTCTCCATCGGGAAGATCTCCGAGACCGTCAGGTAGGCGCTGCTCGCCCCCGCCGAGGCGAAGAAGAACACCACCATCCAGCAGGCCGTGAGGGTCACCGGGGTCAGCACGTGGGCGTCGAACAGCGCGGCGGTGCCCAGCAGGAGCAGGCCGGACAGCACGTAGCTGCCCGAGATCATCGCCCGGCGCCCGATCGTGTCGAAGAACCGGCCGAGCAGGACCGGGCCGAGGAAGTTCCCGATCGCGATCGGGACGAGGTACCACGGCGTGCCGGAGTCCGGCACCTTGAAGAACGTCGACAGCACCAGCGCGTACGTGAAGAAGATCGAGTTGTAGAGGAACGCCTGGCCGACGAACAGCGACAGGCCCACGGTCGTGCGCTTGGGGTAGCGGCGCAGCAGCGTGGCCGCCACCTCGGTCAGCGGCGTGTGCCCGCGCTGATTGATGCGGATCTCCCCGTGGGGCGGGTCGAGCGCCTTGCCGTTCTCCTCGCGGACCTTCGCCTCGATGCCGCGTACGATCGCCTCTGCCTCCTGATCGCGGCCGTGGATGAACAGCCAGCGCGGGCTCTCCGGCACCGTCCTGCGGACCAGCAGGATCGCCAGGCCGCAGATGGCGCCCAGGCCGAACAGCAGGCGCCAGCCGACATCGGCCGGCAGCAGCATCGGGTTCAGCGCCGGGATCGCGATGAGCGCGCCGAACGCGGTGCCCAGCCAGAAGGAGCCGTTCACCGCCAGGTCGACCGTGCCGCGTACGCGGGCCGGGATGAGCTCGTCGATCGCCGAGTTGATGGCGGCGTACTCGCCCCCGATGCCGGCGCCGGTGAAGAACCGGCACAGGTAGAAGTACCAGGCGTCATGCGAGAACGCCGTCGCCACGGTGGCGGCCAGGTAGAGGGCGAGCGTCACCAGGAAGAGCTTCTTGCGTCCGAACCGGTCCGTCAGGTGGCCGAAGAAGAGAGCACCGAGGCAGGCTCCCGCGATGTACACCCCGGCGGCGATCCCGACCTGGCTGTCGGTGAGTCCCAGCCCGCTGTCCGGATCCGTGATCCGGGGGCCGATGACCCCGACGATGGTCACTTCGAGGCCGTCGAGGATCCAGACGGTGCCGAGGCCGATGAGCACCATCCAGTGCCACCGGGCCCAGGGGAGGCGATCCAGCCGCGCCGGAATGTCGGTGCTTATTTGCGCCATATCGTCCCCTTCTCCGGAAGACATGGCGCCCGTCTACCCCGTATCGGGCCAGAAATTCGCTCCGCTTCTCGCCGGCCGCCGCCGGAGGGGTGAATGCCGCCGGTGACGGCGGCCGGCCGGTGCGGACCTCAGGCCGTCCTCGTGTGCTCGCTCTCCACGCCCCTGGGCTGCGGTACGGCGACGTCGCTTCCCAGCTCGAACCACACGCAGACTCCGGTGCGGCTGGCCGACACGCCCCACCGCCGGGTGAACAGGTCCACCAGGTGGACGCCGCGGCCCGGCGTCAGCTCGGGGGACGTCCAGCATCCGCAGCCCTGGGTCGACAGCATGACGCGGGCCGCGGTCGGCGTGGCCAGGACCGACACGCCGTACCCCGGAGGGCGCCCGCACGAGACGGCGTGCCGCAGCGACTCGGCCACCAGCTCCCCGATCAGCTGCACGGCGTCGTCCCGGCAGGGATGGTCGTCGCCCAGACGTTTGGCCACGAACCGCCGTGCGGCCCGCACCTGCGACGGGTCTCCCGAGAAGGGGCGTGAGATCGCGATTCTCCCCGAGAGGTTGAGAATTGTCATCCCGTGGTTACTCCCTGTGCACCCGCCTGCGGACGGTGATTCGAGGTCCGTGCAAGACTTCGTTCATCCTGCACTTTGCAAAACCACTACGCAATATGGCGAATGCACGATTCCATAGTTTCCTTTTGCGGCGAAAGGGAGAGCTCGGCTGATGATGGGAGTAGGCGGCCCTACTGTCCGACTACGCCGTCTTTCTGGTGAGCTGACACGTCTGCGGCGTGAGTCCGGATTCGGCCGCGAGGAGGTCGCGCGGCGGCTCGGGATGGCGGCCTCCACCGTGTACCGTATCGAGGCCGGTCGCACCCGCCCGCACGCCCGGACCATCCGTGATCTGCTCGATCTCTACGGTGTCGAGGGCTCGGAACGGGAGGCACTGATCGCGCTGGCCAGGGACGCCTCGCGGCGGGGATGGTGGCGCGCCTACGACGACATCCTGCCGGGGCCGTACGTCGGGCTGGAGGCCGAGGCGGCCTCGGTGCGCAACTATGAGCCGTTGCTGGTGCCCGGGCTGCTGCAGACCGAGGAGTACGCCCGCGCGGTCATCGGCGCCGCCCTGGTCAAGGATCCGGCGGAGATCGAGCGGCGGACGGCGGCACGGATGGAACGCCAGCGGCGGCTGACCGGCCCCGCCCCTCTGGAGCTGTGGGCCGTCCTCGACGAGGCGGCGCTGCGCCGGCCCGTGGGCGGCCCGCCCGTCATGGCCGAGCAGTTGCGCAGGCTGCGGGAGACGGCCCTCCAGCCGAACGTCACGGTGCAGGTGCTGCCCTTCGACGCCGGTGCCTACCTCGGCATGGGCAACTCGATGGCGATCCTGGCCTTCCCCGATCCCGGCGACGCCGACGTGGTGCTGCTGGAGAACATGAGCGGTGAGCTCTACCTGGAGGATCCGGCGGAGATCCACGAATACGCCCAGGTTTTCGATCATCTTCGCGCCGCCGCGCTCGGCCCGGAGAAGTCCATGGAATTGATCATTTCGGTCGAGAAGGAGATGGCAGGACGATGAGGGGACTCATACCGGCGGACGACCTGGCCTGTGCGATCTGGCACAAGGCGGCGCGCTCGAACACCGTCGGCAACCAATGTGTGGAGGTGGCCCGCCTGCCCGACGGCATCGCCGTACGCGACTCGAAGGATCCCCAGGGACCGCGGCTGATGTTCACTCCCGGCGAGTGGGAGGCGTTCATCGAGGGGGTCAAGGCCGGGGAGTTCGACCTGTCCTGAGCGCCTTCGTCCCGTACGGCCCGCGCCAGTGACGCTCCGCGGTGCACGGGTGTGGGCCGTACCGCGTTTCGCGGCCGTTCGCGGAATGGCGGGCGCGCAACTGGGCAGGGGTTCGACATGCGACGAGAAGACGACCGAGATATTGACACCGAGGACGAGCCGGATTTCGCCGGTGAATGGACCCCGTCCGCCACGGATCCGCCCAACGCCGAACCCGACGACAAGAAACCCGACGAGCGCTGGGACAAGCCGACGCGGGTGTGAGGGAGGACCGCCATGACCATGGGAGTCGACCCGCGGGTCCTGAGCGACGAGGACCTGATCCGCGAGCTGCGCCACCTGCACGAGACCCGCTCGGAGACGTTCTTCCACGGATCGGACGACGCGCTGGAGCACCACACCTCGCGGACGCAGGAGCTCGAACGCGAGTACCTCGAACGCTACCCGGACCGCCAGGTCGATCCGGAACGGCTGCGCGAGGGGGCGAGACAGCGGAGTGCGTGACAAGGAGAGCCTGGAAGACGTCCAGGAGATGACGGCGGCGGAGATGACGGTCTACGAGGCCGTCGCCGCCCTGAACGTGGACAAACGCCCCGCGACCGCCGCCAAGGTCGCCGCGATGACCGATCTCGGCGACGATGTCGTACGGCGATGCCTCGGCACCCTGTCCGCGGGCGGCAGACTGGTGCCCAAGGGAGACACCTACGCCCTCGGCGCCCACGACTGGGGCCTCGAATACTGACGGCAGCGCGGCGAGCCCGAGTGTGCGGCGAGCCTGTGTGTGCGGCGCGAGTTCGAACATGTGGGAAGCCCGAGTGTGCGGTGAGCCTCTGTATGCGGCGCGAGCCTGAGCGTGCGGCGAGTCTGCGTGTGCGGCGCGAGCCCGAGCGTGCGGCGAGCCCGAGCAGGCGGAGTGCTCGGGGCGTTTGGGTGTGGTTTGCGTTGTGCGTCGCCCGGGGCTCACGTACGACAAGCCCGGGCCGGGGCCGGGGCTTTGTGTGTGCCGGTTTTTCGTGTGGTTTGTGGTGTGTGTTGCTCGGGGGCGGGCGGGTGCTCCGGCCGGCCGTGATAGTTGCGGTCTGGTGAGCCGCGGAGCGGCCATCGCGGGCGCGGTGGTACAGGGCACGGTCTTACGCCGGCC
>JADGHC010000516.1 GCA_019689655.1 Microbispora sp. | reverse complement strand
GGGGAGGAGGCCGGGCTGCCCCTCCACCACTTCCCCCTGGAGCGTACGGCCGACGCCCACGACGCGGTCGAGTCGGGCGTGGTCGGCAAGGTGCTCGTGGACGTCGCGCCGGAGTGAGCGCGCGAACCTGCGGATCTTTCCGGTGCGGGCGGTAGCGTCGAGGGCATGCGGCTCGGAGTCCTGGACGTCGGTTCCAACACGGTGCACCTGCTGGTGATGGACGCGCACCAGGGTGCCCGGCCCCTGCCCGCGTTCTCCCACAAGGAGGAGCTGCGGCTGGCCGAGCACCTCGTCGACGGCGACAGGCTGAGCGAGGAGGGCGCGGCGCGGCTGCGGGCCTTCGTACGCGAGGCGGTCCGCATCGCCGAGGACAAGGGCGTGGAGGACCTGGTCGCGTTCGCCACGTCCGCGGTCCGCGACGCGGTCAACGGCGAGGAGGTGCTGGCCCAGATCAAGGCCGAGACCCGCGTGGACATCCGGGTCTTGTCGGGCGACGACGAGGCCAGGCTGACGTTCCTGGCCGTGCGCCGCTGGTTCGGCTGGTCGTCCGGGCGGCTGCTGGTGACCGACATCGGCGGCGGCTCCCTGGAGATCGCCTCCGGCATCGACGAGGAGCCGGACGTCACCGTCTCCCTTCCCCTCGGGGCGGGACGGCTCACCCGCGGCTGGTTCACCGCCGACCCGCCCGGCCCCGAGGAGGTCCGCGCGTTGCGGCGGTACGTACGCGCCGAGATCGCGCGGACCGCGGGAACCGTCGCCAAGTACGGCAGGCCGGACCACGCGGTCGCCACGTCCAAGACCTTCCGCCAGCTCGCGCGGATCGCCGGGGCGGCGCCGTCCAGCGAGGGCCCGTACGTGAAACGGACGCTGGCCCACGAGGACCTGGTCGAATGGACGGCCCGGCTGGCCACGATGCCGGCGGCCCGCCGGGCGGAGCTTCCCGGGGTGTCCGAAGGGCGGGCGGCGCAGCTTCTCGCCGGAGCGATCGTCGCGGACGCCGCGATGGACCTGTTCGAGCTGCCGGTGCTGGAGATCTGCCCGTGGGCGCTGCGGGAGGGCGTGATCCTGCGCAGGCTCGACGGCCTGCCCATGGGTCGGTCCGCTCGGTAAGGCATGACGGTCGTTCAAACAGGGCAAGCACCAATAACCGGCAATTTTTCGGTCCTCGTCATGGCGGGCGATCTTCTATCGGCCACCGGAGAGCCGTAATCGGGGTCGACCTCTGGAGGAATCTCTATGGTGGAGCTGCTGGGAGCCGTGGTCTCCCTGGCGGCGGTGGCGGTGCTGGTGCTCGGAGCGGTGGTGCTGATCGCGATCGCGACCCTGGCCTGGCTGGGCGTGATGGCGATGATCACCGGGCGCGAGTCCTACGGGCCGGCGACGCCCGCCCCGGCGGGCACGCAAGGACACACGCGGACCTCCTCGGCCGTGGCCGGGGGGACCGCAGCGCCCGCCGCCGGACCCGTCAGCGGGCCGGGCGCCGCACACGCCAACGGGTCGCGCATCGGGCATGTGAACGGGGCGGGTGCCGCGCCCGTCAACGGGTCCGGACGGGCACCCGTGCAGGGTGCCGCGCCGGTGAACGGGTCCGGTACGGCGCATATCAAAGGGCCCGGCACCGGACACGTGAACGGGCGTGCGGCAGGCCGTGCCGCGGTCCGGCGGATCCGGGCCGTCGCCGCCATCGCGCGCCACCGCTGAACTCCTTCGCCACAGCTCGATCGCGCGTGCGAGTAAACCCTGCCCCGGGTCGACCGTGCGCCGCGGGTCAACCGAGCGTGCCGTGCACCGCCCGTACCTCGACGCCGTACGCCGAGGTGGTGCGCCGCGCGCGGTCGCGGCGGCCGCCCGCCCTTGGCGCGGCCCACGTCGGCGCCCGTGTCCTCCGCCGGGGCCCGCCGGTGAGACGCCCGGGCACGGAGGCTCATAGGGTTCTTGTCATGAACACGCTGAGGGGATCGGGCCGGTAGTCGGCGAAGGGCTCGCAGTAGACGAAGCCGAACTTCTCATACAGCCTCCTGGCGGGCAGGAAATGCTCCGCCGAGCCGGTCTCCAGGCTCAGCCGGGTGAAGCCCATGCGCCCGGCCTCGGTGATGATGTGCCGCAGGAGCAGGGAAGCGATCCCGCTGCGCCTGCGCGTCGCCGCCGTACGCATCGACTTCAGCTCGGCGTGGGCCGCGTCGAGCCTCTTGATCGCACCGCAGCCCACCACGGCGTCGCCGTCCATCACCGACCAGAAGGTGATCTCCGGCGCGCGGAGGGCGTCGATGTGGAGGGCGTGCTTGCTCTCCGGAGGCGTGACGGACCGCATCTCCCGCACGTGTTCCGCGAGGAACTCGGCGATCTGCGGCCCGGACAGATCGTCTTCGACGATTCGCATCGTGCTCGCTCACCTATAGGGGGTTTGGCGTGGTATCAGCATGCCAAAGGCTCCCGCGCCCGTACGGTACCGGCACCCGCCGCCCGCCCGCGAGCGGGTCGGGGACGTGCACCACTGATGATCAAAACCGATGCGGGGACGACCGGTGCGGGGCATGAGGGGCCGTGTGGTGTCGCGAATGCCGTCCCCGTTCGGGTGACTCGGTGCCTTTCCTTTGCGGGGAAGATGGGATCGTGAAAGTCGCCGTGCTGTCCGACACCCACGCTCCCCGGCGCTGGAAGTCCTGCCCGTCCGCCGTCGCCGCGCACCTGCGGGGAGCGGACCTGATCCTGCACGCCGGCGACGTCTGCACCGCCGACGTCCTGGTGGAGCTGTCGGCGTACGCCCCGGTTCACGCGGTGCTCGGCAACAACGACGGCCCGGACGTCGCCGCCTGGGGCGCCCCCGAGACGCTCGAACTCGACTTGGACGGGCTACGCGTGGCGATGATCCACGACAGCGGGCAGGCCGCCGGTCGGACCGCACGGATGCGGCGCCGCTTCCCGCAGGCCGACCTGGTCGTCTTCGGCCACTCGCACATCCCCATGGACGTGACCGGCGACGGGGTGCGGGTGTTCAATCCGGGCTCGCCCACCGACCGCCGCCGCCAGCCGCATGGCACCATCGGCATCCTCGACATCGAGGGCGGCGTACTGCGGCGAGCCGAGATCATCCCGGTCACCTGACGCCCCGGGTCGTCGGCGGTCTGAGGGGCGCAAAGGAGCCGCGAAAAGACCTCGCATTCGTTACGCTGCCCCGATGGCGGAGGTTCAGGAGCCGCGGCACGAATGGCGGGTGCCGCGCGGGATCGTTGGTCTGAAGGCCGTCGGGACCGTGCTGTGCGGTGTGCTGGCGATCGTCGGCGACGGTGCGCAGCTCTTCCTCGCGGGTGTGGCCGCACTCGGCTTCGGCCTGCTGACCGGCCGCGACCTGATCGCACCGGTACGGCTCGCGGCGGGGGAGGACGGTCTGATCGTCAGCGGGCTCGCCGGCCGGGAGCGCATCTCGTGGAACGACGTGGACCGCATCCGGGTGGACTCCCACCGCCGGTACGGCCTGACGACCGAGCTGCTGGAGATCGACGCGGGCGAGCAGATCCACCTGTTCAGCCGGTTCGACCTCGGCGCACCGGTCGTCGACGTGGCCGAGACGCTCATGCGGATGCGTCCCTGATCCGTGCGCGCGCCGCCGGCGGGGCCGGTGGGAGCCGGTCGCACGCGCGGGGCCTGATGCAAGCCGTTCGCAAGTGCGGGGCCCTAAGGTCCGGCCGTGTCACAAAGTGCCGTCATCGCTCTGATCCTGGCGGGGGTCGGGCTCGTCTTCGGCCTCGCCGGAGGCGCGATCACGATGAACGCCTGGAAGTTCCGCCGCCGCGCGCAACGTACCCGCGGCCTGGTCGTCGGGCTGCGGGTGCGCGGAGTCGGCGAAGACACCGCGTACTACCCCACCATCCGTTTCACCACCCTGTACGGCCGGCAGGTCGAGGCCGAGACCGCCTACGGGAGCAACCCGCCTCTCGTGCGGCCGGGTGAGGAGGTCCCGGTGCTGTACGACCCGGACAGGCCGACACGGGTCCGCATCGACAACGTGCTGGGGAACGGCATGTTCCTCGGCGGCGCATTTCTCGTGTTCGGGCTCCTCCTGTTCACCGCAGGGGCGGGGATGGCGCTGTCCCCCTGAACCGCGCCGTCGCCCCGCCCCCGAAGCGGCGTCACCCGGCCGTGCAGGCCGTCCCGTTCAGCGTGAAGGAGGTCGGCAGGGGGTTGGAGCCGCTGTAGGACCCCTGGAAGCCGAAGTTCGCCGTGCCGCCGTTCGCGCCGATGGTGGCGTTCCAGTCGGCGTTGGACGCGGTCACCTGCTGTCCCGACTGGGTGATGACCGAGTTCCAGTAGCCGGTGATCTTCTGATTGCCGCCGAAGGTCCACTGGAGCCTCCACCTGCTGACCGGGGCCGACGACCGGTTGGTGATCGTCACGTCGGCGGTGAACCCGCTGCCCCAGTCGTTCACCCGGTACGTCACCACGCACCCGCCGGGGGACGGCGACGGGCTGGCGCTGGGAGAGGGACTGGGGGACGCGGAGGGCGACGGAGACGGAGACGGTGAAGGAGAAGGAGACGGGGACGGTGAGGG
>JADGHC010000515.1 GCA_019689655.1 Microbispora sp. | reverse complement strand
CCATTGGCACGAGTGGCCGTCACGCGCGAGGATGCGGGGCCGGATTTCGGTGTGCCAGTTCGGCGGGAGCGGCCGTGTGCGAGAGGATCGGCGTCCGCGGGGCATCCGTCAGCCTCCAGTTCGGAGGATCTCGCGTACGGTGGTCCGGTAATTGTATTCCTGCAGCCGATTTTGCTCGGCTCGCCTGCGCTGCCGTTGCGCCGCTTCCCGTTTGGCTTGCGCGACGACCTCGGCGGGCGACTGGCCCGTGTCGCGGATGGTGATCCGCTCACCGTTCACTGTGACCTCGTAGCGGCTTTGGTCGCCGCTGGTGACCGTGTTGCTGCGGATGCGTTCCCAGCGGACGCCGTCGGTTGTGCCGCTGCCTGTGCGGAGTTCGGTGGTGCCGAGGCGTCTGGCCTTGCGTCGGAACGCCGCCGGGGACAGTGCCGCGTTCTGCCGGTCTTCCTCGGTGCCCGGTACCTCCAGCTTGCGGGGGCGGTCGGTACGCGGCGGCCGCGTAGATGGTGCCGTCTGCCGGGGGGTGGGCTGTGAGGCCCTGCGCTTCGGCGGGGTCACCGGTCGGAGGTTCTCGCGGCGGGTGACCTGTGCCGGGTTTGACCTGGGTAGGGTGACCCATCCTTCGCGGCCGGTGTCGGCGCGGCGGGCCCAGAACCGGCCCGCACCGGGCTTGTCGGGGACGCGTTCGGGGCGGCTGAGAACGGTCACCTCGACGCCGTTCAACTCGAAGACGTCTCCGGGTCTGAGAGCCAAAGGCGTTGTGGTCTTGTGTTCCGCCTCGGCTTGGCGCCGGTTCGAAGCGCTGTCGCGGGCTCGGCGTTGTGCGGCGCGGTTGCGGATGGCGGCGTCCATCTGCTGGGACGGGCTACCGCCGCTGTCGCGGTCGCGGCTGCTGCTGGAGAGGCGCGAGAGTCGGCGGCCGAGTTTGCTTTTGGGGCCCGGCTTGCGGCCGTGGTTCTTGGAGCGGATCGCGCCGGGGGTGAGAGGGATCCAGCCGTGCTTCCACTGCTGGCCCGGATACGGCTGGGGCATCGGCCGGCACCTCCCGTCAGTTCTTGTCGTGCTTCTCGCCGGGGGCGTGGCCGGGGCGGGCACCGGTGGCGCGCTGGTGCAGGTTGGAGCACAGGCCCTTGACGATGCCGGGGCCGACGTACTTGGACAGCTGGACTACGCACCGGTCAAAGTCGCCGGGGACACCCCACTTGATCTTCGCTGCACCGGGCCCGTGCGCCCAGTAGCGCATGAGTCGCTCGGTGGCGGCTCGCTCCTGTGGGGTGACTTCACGTCCAGCGACCATCGGCATCACCTCCCCGCTTTTCTCTTGGCGCGGTATCTCGCGCCTGCCATGTCCCGGGGCTGTTGCAGCAGCCGCCGGGGTCTCTGTCTTATGTGACGGCCTACAGGCTCATAGAGCGTTCGGTAAGTCAGGCGCCGCGGTCGAGGTTCGGCGGCCGGGTGGCGGGGTCGGCGTGTGCCCACTGCCAGCACCACGTGTTCCAGTCGGCGGGGTAGTCGATGTCGTCGGTCCAGTCGTCGATGACGGTCGCGTGACCGAGGTTGCGGTGCTTGGTGAGCTGGTCGTCCGGGGCTCCGGCCATGGCGCGATATTGCTCCCAGCCGCCGCTGCGGTGGAGCCGGCCGGCCTGTTGGAGTTGGACGAGCCGGTGGAGGTTCGCTTCGTAGGCGTTGTGTGCCTGCGGGTCAATGGCGTGGGCGAAGTTCTCGCCCCACTCTCGGCCGGTGATCTTCGAGGGGCCGAAACGGACGAAAGCGTGCCACCCGTCCTTGTAGGGGCGGGTGGACATGATCTGTCGCATGGCGTCGTCGCTGAACCAGACGTCCCCGTACACGATGACCGTTCGGGTGTCCTTGGCCCACAGGTGCCGGGACGACAGGAACTTGTCGGCGCCGCCGTTGGCCGGGTTGAGGCGGGCCGGTTCGATCTGGGCGCCGGGCGCGTGGTAGCGGGTGTCGGCCGGGTCGGCGACGACGACACGCACGTCGTTGGTGTACTGGCGGGCGAGGCGGACGGCCCGGTGGAGGATGCGTTCACCGCACAGCCACGCGAGGTGCTTGGGGGTGCCGAGGTAGTTGCCCCAGCGGGTGCCGTCACCAGCAGCGATGATGATCGCGCGCGGTTCGGTGGGCGGGGCCTGGACGAGTTGGCGGATGGTGTGCACGTCGCCGTTCTCGGCGGCGGCTAGGTACCGCTTGTAGCGGGTCTCGTTGGCGTCGTACTGCTTGCCCGCCTTGGTGGCGGGCGGGTGGTAGAGGGCGTAGACGCGGCCGGTGTGGCGGACCGGCTTGGCGCCGAGCAGGGTCTTGTGGGCGATCAGCCAGGCGTAGTCCTCGAATCCCCAGCCGCGGAAGCGCTCGTCTTGGGCGCCGCATGCCCACCAGACGTCGGGGCGGGTGACGTAGACACCGGAGGTTGCCTCAGGGACGGTGACGTGGTCGCAGTCGGTGAGCGGGGTGCCGGCCGTGTACTGCTCGGTGCCTGCGGCGGTGAGAGTGCGGTACTCGGTGTACGGCAGGTGCACGCGCCAGTCGGTGGCGGCCGCTTCGATTGCTTCGACGAGCGGTGCCTGTTCGGGCAAGGTGTCCGCATCAGCGAGCACGGCGACGTCGTAGCCGCCTGTCTGGGCGCGGCGGACGATCTCGTTGCGGCAGCCTGCCAGGCAGAACTGCTTGTGCCGGGTGTCGACCTCGACCAGGTCGGCATGCGGCAGGATCTCCCGGTAGTGGGCGACAGTGGCATCGTGCGCGGCCTGCCGGTCCGACGTGGGGCGCCACGGGATGCCGACGAGCACACGTGTCATGCGGTGCCGTCCTCGGCGGTGCCGTGTGCCTCGGCCATGCGCTGCGCGATGGCCTCTCCAACCGGCGCGCACTCGGGGCAGCGGTACTGGTCGCCGTCCAGGGGCTCCATGACGGCGTCGCAGCAGACGTTCGGGCAGTACGGGTGCCCGTGGTCGTCGAGGGCCACCGGGATTAGCAGGGCGAAAGTCTTGACGTTCACGGCGTCTCTCCCGTCTTCAGTAGCCGGTGCGTTGGCGGTGACAGACAAGAGAACAGGGGCCGCTGAGGATGCGCGGTATCAGGGGTTCGGGCCCTCGTCGCCGCAGTGGATGCAGAACGTCGACCCCGGATCCAGGTCCGATCCACGGTGACCGTCGATCTCGATGCCGTCCAAGGTGCAGACGTGGTTGCGGAGCAGGATGTCGTATGCGCCGGTGAACACACCCGGAGGCCCGCTGATGCCCCGCGGTGGCGCGTCCGGGTCGTAGCCGTGACGCGCCAAGGCGCTCCGCTGCTCGGAGGTCAGACTTTCGACGTACTCGCGAGCACGCCCGATGATCTCGTTGCGGGTGTTGCTCATCGCTGAGCCTTTCGGGTTGAGAGTGGGCCGACCCGGCCTGCCGCCCACTCTCAAGGGGCAGGCCGGGAGTTCAGTAGTCGGTGCCGACGCGTTCACGGCCGATGTGCTCCACCCGCGGGGCATCCGACCGGCGCCCCCAGTACGCGGCACGGGCGTCGGGGTCGGCGAACAGGTCGCGGGCGAAGCGGCTCTCGGACCACGCGCCCTCGGGCCAGTCGTGGGCGAACGTCCGCTGCGGGATCAGCGACGGGTTGCCGGTGAACACGGCGCGGTGCTCGATCCACCAACGCCGCCCATCGGTGCACTCGGCGAACGTGTGCCCCTGTGCCTCAAGCGCCTCGATCAGCCCGCCGTGCTCGATCTCGTTGCGGAACCAGGGCTGCCGCAGTAGCGCGACCTGGGTGAGGTGCGGCCGGTCCTCCAGCAGCCCGGCAAGGTCGGCGATGTCGACGGGCTCGCGGAGCACGAAGTCGTCCTCAAGGAAGAACACGGGGCTGTCGACGCTGCGGGCGAGGTGCCAGACGGCTTGCATGGCCCGCCAGTAGCCGTGCGGTGCGGGCAGGTGCTCCACCCGCGTGTCCCGGCCCGCGATGGTGGTGTCAAGCCAGGTGGCGTAGGCCGGGTCCGGGCTGTCGTTGAGGATGACGAGTTCGCCGGTGCCGTGCAGGTGGGCTCGGGCGGCGGCGAGGGTGCGGGTGAGGCAGTCGGCTCGGCCGTTGGTCAGGCAGATGACCGGGACCATGGACGCCTCCCGCGCCGGATGGGTTGTCGTGGTGGCCGTGCCCGGCCAGGGTCAACCGGCGGGGCGTCGGCCGCGTCAGACTGTGTGCGCAGGATCCCCGCGTTGAGGAGGTAGTCGCCGTGCATCCCGTGCCGCCGCCCCAGCAGCCGCACCCGCAGTACCCGGCGAAGGTCGTGAGCAAGCGGAAGATGGGGCTGATCGCCCACGCCGTGCACATCACGCTGACGGTGTGCACCGCCGGCCTGTGGGGGTTCGTCTACTGGTCCCGCCTGCGGGCGAAGAAGACGGTGACCCGGTACGAGCCGTAAGCCGAAGGCCCCGCACCACGCGGGGCCTTGCGGTAGGCGTTGCGTCCACCTGAGCCGATACCTCGGGTGGTATACAGTCCGAGGATGCTATAAGGCGCGGTCAACGCGCAAGTTCGCGGCGGTTCGCGG
>JADGHC010000514.1 GCA_019689655.1 Microbispora sp. | reverse complement strand
GCTGCTCGGCTACGGCGCCACGGACGCGCCGTCGGGCGCGGGCGCCGCGGCGCTGCCGCAACGGCTGCTGCGTCGCCTGCTCGGCGCCGAGTCGCTGCGCAACATCGTCGCCAAGGCCCGCAGCGACCTGCGCGCCCGCGTCGGCCTGCTCTTCGATGAGGAGACCCTCCGGTACGTCGACGCGCTCGACAGCGCCGGGATCCCGGACGAGGCCGCGGCGACGCGGCTGTACCAGGCAACGTACAACCTCGAGGTCGCACGATGACGGAGCCGATCCGGCGGATCATGCCCGGGTACGCCTCCGGCACCACGGTGAGGAATCCATGACGGCTGTCAGCACCGCCGAAACTCAGCATGGGCTCGGCTCCAGGCTCGCCGCCCTGGCCAAGATCGTCGAGCTGGGACGGGGCCGGCTGGACCCGGCGCTGGTCGCCGAGGCGGCCCAGCTTCTGCTGCGCGCGGGCGACCGGCTCAAGCTGTCGTCCGGCCACACGGTCGTCGCGCTCGCCGGCGGCACCGGGAGCGGGAAGTCGTCCCTGTTCAACGCCGTCTCCGGGCTTGAGCTGTCGCCCATCGGCGTACGCAGGCCGACCACCGCGCGCACCCACGCCTGCGTGTGGGGCCTCGACGGCGCGGGCCCGCTGCTCGACTGGCTGCAGATCCAATGGCGGCATCGGTTCGCCCGCGCCAGCGCCCTCGACAAGGGCGAGAGCCAGTTGCACGGGCTGATCCTGCTCGATCTGCCCGACCACGACTCGATCCGCGCGCTCACCGACCACGAGGCCCACCGGCTGATCCAGGTGGCCGATCTCATCGTGTGGGTGCTCGACCCGCAGAAGTACGCCGACGCCTCGGTGCACCGGCGTTACGTGAGCGAGCTGGCCGGGCACGACGCGGTGACGCTCTTCGTGCTGAACCAGTCCGACCGGCTCACCCCGGAGGAGGAGGCGGAGTGCCTCGCCGACCTGGAGGACCTCCTCCGGCGTGAGGGCGTCGCCAAACCCCGGGTGATCGCGACGTCCGCGACCACCGGCAAGGGCGTGGACACCCTGAAGGCCGTCCTGGCCGAGGCCGTGGCCGCCCGGCGTGCGGCATACCAGCGCCTCGAAGCCGACCTCGACCGGCTGGTGCTGCGCCTGGTGAAGGACACGCCGGAGCTGCTGCGGGTGGAGCCCGCGGTGGACGGCGCGCGGCGTGCCGGGCTGGTCGACGCGCTGTGCGACGCGACCGGCGTCTCCGCGCTCGGTGAGGCCATCGAGAACGTGTACGCCGTCCGCTCGGTCCGCTGGGTCGGCTGGCCGTACGCGCGCTGGGCGGCCCGGCTGCGGCCCGACCCGATCAAGAGCCTGCGCCTGGGGGCCGTGCAGGACGACATCCGCGGCCTCGTCGCGAGTTCGGTCACCGCGCAGCCCGCGGAGGTGGACAGCGCGGTGCAGGCGCTCGCCGAGGGGCTGACGACCGGCATGCCCGAGGTGTGGCGCACCGGCGTGCGTGAGGCGGCCCGCTCACGCGTGAAGGAGCTTCCCGAGGCGCTGTCGAAGGAGCTGTCGGAGGTGGCTCCGCCGCTCGACCGGGTGCCCGTCTGGTGGTGGCTGCTGAAGATCTGGCAGTACCTCCTGGTGGTCATGTTCGCCGCGAGCCTCGCCTGGGCCGGCGCGATCGTCGCGTACGGCGTGTTCAAGGCGGGCCGTCCGCCGTCGGAGGCCCTCGGCGACGTGGCCGTGCTGCCGTGGGTGGGGCTGATGATGATCAGCGTCCTCGGGCTCGGCCTGTTCTCGGCCATGGCGAGCCGCAACTTCGTGGTGCTTGTGTCGGGCAGGGAACGCGACCGGCTGGAGCACGACATGAGACGGCGGGTCGGCGTCCTGGCGCAGGAGATGGTGGTCGAGCCGGTCGAGCGCGAACTGAAGCGCTACAACGAGTTCTTCGGCGCGATGGCCGCCGTCCGGCGCTGAGACGTGCCGCGGCCCTTCCGCCGCCTCCGACGGGAGGACCCGCCTGCGGCCGGATCTGCGGGGCTCCACCCATGAATCCGGGGCACGTCTGCCGGGTACGGTGCCCGCCGCGTGCCCGGTCTATGGTCGGCGCCGCCGTGTTCCGGCGCCCGCGGCCGGAAGGGTGGTTGTCCACAGGCGCGGCGTTGTCCACAGAACGCGTTTCTGCGCCGTGCGGAGGTGATCCGCGCGGCCAGTGTGTCACCCGGGTCCGGCGAGTGCCCGGGCCCGGGGAGGCACTTCGATGAACGACATTTACGTCACGCTGAGCGGGAACGTCACCGACGATCCCCGGCAGTACCAGTTCCGCGACGGCTCGCGTGTCACCTCCATGCGGGTGGCCGTCAACAGGCGCGTCCTCGACCAGCAGACGAACACCTGGCAGACCAAAGACACCACCTACTACACCGTGCGCTGCTATCGCGGCCTGGCGGACAACGTCCAGCAGTCGATCCGCAAGGGCCACCCGGTCGTCGTGTACGGCAAGCTGCGGATCAAGCAGTTCGAGCGCGACGGCGAGCAGCGGTTCTGGGCGGAGGTCGAGGCGAGCTCGGTGGGCCATGACCTGAAGTGGGGAATCGCCACGTTCGAGAAGCCGATCCGGGCCTACTCGGCGGGCGCGCCGAGCGACGACGAGCGCTGCGCGATGGAAGACGCGACAAGGGAATGGGAGCTGACCAGCTCCGCGGCCCCCGGCGCGGCACCCGCGGCCGCCGGAGCCGGCGACGGGGATGACGACGAGGCCTTCGACGCCCTCCTCGCCGGCCGGCGGGACGGGTACGGCCCGGCGCCATCGGACATGGGCGCACGCGGGGCCGTCGGCGCCCGCCACGCCGGTGGGGCATGGCGGCACGGCGACGCGGCGCGGGTGGCCGCCGAGGCGGAGGAGGCCGGCGCGGAGGACGCGCCGGAGACGGCGGGCGCGAGCGACGCGATCGACCCGGCCGGCATGGCGGACGCCGGGAACACGGGGAACGGCACCCGGGACGGCGACGGCGCCTGGCTCCCGCCCGCCCTGGCCGCCTGACCACGGCCGGATCCGTGCCCTGGCGGCGGACCATGCAGGCACCGGTTTGCGCCGGGGCGCGGGCTCTCCGAGGTTTGCGGGAAAACCGCCGCAGACGCCTCTTATCCCCTCGTATCCAGATGGCCGTCGTGCAAGGTAATAGTTCCCGTCGCGCGTCGCACACTCCGCAACTATTGTGTTACTCATAGTGAAATGCAGCATCGGCTATGGGGGGCGGGATGACGGCAACCGGTCAGACCTCGGCCAGGCCGCGAAGCGCGATCTGCGCGCGAAGTCGCTGGCCGCTGCTGGCCCAGCCGCCCGCACTCGTGTCGTACGTATGCGCGATCGTGGCGTTCGACGCGGTCCTGATCGCGGTGCTGGCGAAGTCCACCCCGTTCCAGGCCGCTCATCTCACCATGTTCGGGGCGCTCACCGTGTGCGGTGCCGTGTGCATCGAGGCGACCCGCCGCCTCGGCATGCCCGCCGGCGTATCCCGTGACCTGCTGTCCGCATGGTGGCTGCCGGTCGCGTTCCTGCTCCCGCCCGTCTACGCCCTGATCGCGCCCATACCGATGCAGATCCTGCTGCAGCTCAGGGTCCGGGCGACCGTGCTGTACCGCCGCGTGTTCAGCGCGGCGGCGATCGGCCTGGCGGCCGCAGCCGCTTCTGCTCTCTTCCATCGCGCGGTGCCGGTCCCCGCGCACCTGTTCTCGGGACAGGGCAGGCCCATCGCGGTCGCGGCGGCCTGCGCGGTGCTGTTCACGGTGCTCAACACGGCGCTGATCGCGGTCGCGGCGCATGCGTCCGACCCCGAGGGCCGCTGGGGCGAGGTCCTGTGGGACCGCGAACGCGTCTTGCTCGACACGGTCGAGCTCTGCCTCGGCGTGCTCGTCGCGGTCGTCTGCGGCCTCAATTTGGCGCTGCTGCTGCTCGTGCTGCCGCCCGTGGTCCTGCTCCAGCGGAGCCTGCTGCACGCCCAGCTCCAGGCCGCGGCCCGCACGGACCCGAAGACGGGCCTGCTCAACGCCGCCGCCTGGCAGCGGGAGGCGGACACGGAGATCGCCAGGGCCCGGCGCACCGGGGACGCCCTCGCGCTCGTCTTGGTGGACATCGACCACTTCAAGAAGGTCAACGACACCTACGGCCACCTGGTGGGCGACCAGGTTCTCGCCCAGGTGGCGGCCACCCTGCGCTCGCAACTGCGCGAGTACGACGTGGTGGGGCGGTTCGGCGGCGAGGAGTTCGTGGTGCTGCTGCCCGGCGCCGACGTGCACGAGGCGCGGCGGGTCGCCGAGCGGCTGCGTACGCGCGTGGGCATGATGGTGGTCCCCGCCGAGCAGGCCACGGTCACGGTCACGGTCTCCGCCGGGGTGGCCATAATGAACATTCACGGTGAGGACCTGATCGAGCTGCTCGCCGCCGCCGATCTCGCCCTCTACCGTGCCAAAGAGCTCGGCAGGGACAGGGTCTGCCTTCCCGCAGCCCCACTGGCCCCGCCACCCCGCAGCGCGGACGGCGCTGCCGGCACGATCCCCTAGGCATGAAGGTATGCCGGAGTACAA
>JADGHC010000513.1 GCA_019689655.1 Microbispora sp. | reverse complement strand
CTGAGAGCGGCCATCAGCCGCTGACATATCGCTGACGGCACGATACGGTGACCTTCTCGAAAGAACGAAAAACGGCCTAAATTACTGCCGTTTTCGTGAAGCGGAATTGTGGTGTGAGAGGGAGAATCTTCGATTCACGCCGCCGTTTCACGGTCCCGCTGATACCGTCGGCACGGGCTGATCACGGAATTTCCCATGCCACGACGGAGGGGCCGTGCTGTCAGAAACCACTTCCGCGTACGAGACGACCGGACGAGGGCGCGTCCTGTCGAACGTCACCCGATATCTGTGCGCAGGCGCCTATCTCGACTCCCGGTTCCGCGACGCCGTGCTGGACGAGCTGCTCGACGACCCCTACAGAGCGGTGGCGCCATCCTACGGAGGCGTGGATCTGCGGCCGGTTCTGCTGCATTGCCTGCGGGCCCGCAGGCACGTGATCGGGCGAGATGTGATCATTACGGTACTGCTCGCCGCGGGCGTGCTGATCAGCTTCCCCACCGTGGGGTCGACCTATTTGGCCCTCCTGCCGGTCGCGTTGCTCACGATCCGCAGGCTGCGGTCGGCACCGGTGACGCGGACCCTGCTGATCGCATGGTGCCTGCTCAACCTCGTCGGCTGGTTCCTCATCGGGTTCCTGCAAGGCGTGATGACCGCGCTTTCGTCACGTCCGCCCGCCGGCGCCCCGGATCTCCCGGAGGTGTACGACGTATTGGGCCAGGCCGCGGCCGCGTGGTTCTTCATGGTCGCGCCGTTCGTGGTGACCATCGGCTATCGGATCTTCTGGTACTCGACTCTGGCCGTCACCCTGCGGCCGGGGGTGCGCCACGTCGATCCCCCGGTTCCGGCGGACGTGGCTTCCCGGCTGCGGTACGTCGACCAGGCGCAGTGGGGCAATCTCACGCTCTATGGCACGGAGGATCCGTTCCTCGGCGCCGGAGGCGTGCGCAGATCCTGGTCGATCGTCGTGGAGCTGGACCGGCCCAAGTCGTCCGGCGACGGACAGGTGGGCAAGGGCAGGCGCAAGGCCACGATCGACCCGGTCGCGCTGCACGAGCACATCCGGCGGCGGCTGACGGAGATGCGCGACGACGTCGTCACGCCGCAGGAGAGCATCAAGCGGCTGCACATCAGCCATCACCTCGCGGCACGCGGCACATTCCGGCGGCTCGACTGGTCGGATGGCGCGCCGGACAGGCCGTGGCAGCACCAGAGCCATCCTCTGATCGACCCCGGCACCGGGCTGCCCCGGTTCGACATCCCCG
Organism: Microbispora sp.; assembly: GCA_019689655.1. GTDB lineage: Bacteria > Actinomycetota > Actinomycetes > Streptosporangiales > Streptosporangiaceae > Microbispora. The sequence goes on along the minus strand of JADGHC010000513.1, from coordinate 3,308 downwards.
CGGAACTGCTGGAGACGATCATTCGAAATCCACAGGCGGGGTTGCGCTACTACCAGCGGGTCACCGTCGGCGCGGAAAGCCCGGAGCTGGCGGCGCCGACCGGCGGGGTCATCGTGCCCGGTGAGGACCAGGAGGTCACGGTCTCCGCGTTCATCTACCTCGCCGTCGAGGGACGCCTGCTGTACACGCAGTTCGTGGTGACGGCGCTCCCGCCGTGTCGCCGCGAGTATCACGTGGTCGACACGCTTCCCACCCTGTCGGGCGTGCAGATCGCTTGGCAGGCCGTCCGCGCGCTGCGGCCGAGCCTGCTGGCCGACGTGCTGTGCGCCCCGTTCCGTCTGATCGGCGCTTTGGATCTCAGGCGGCAGTTCCGGGACGGCGACCCGCGCCGCAGCCTCGTCTATCCCTTCGGCGCGACCCGCAGCGTGCGGGAGCTCGGCGCGGAACCGGAGGCGACGACGTTCATCCAGCGCCTCGACATCGACAAGTACGCCAAGCTGATCGAGCGGCGGCTCACCGAAGGGGTGCTCGATTTTCTGGAGGCGCACGACATCGATACGGCCGCCTACCGGCAGCAGGCGGCCGCCCTGCACAACTACGGCGTCATGATCAGCGGCGGTGACGTCTCCGGACCCATCGCGGCCGGGACGGACGCCCAGGCCGTGTCCATCCAGCAGCACAGCTGAGGCGAGGTGTCCATGACGGGCGAGACCAACTACGGCATCCAGATCTCGGGCGGGACCGTGAACTCGGGCGCGATGGCCGCCGGTCCCGGCGCGCGGGCGGTCCATAACGTGACCGCCTCCCCGGTCCGTTACGAGCAGATTCAGGTGCTGCTTGAGGAGATCAGGCGGCTGATGGCGGCCCACGCGGACAGCGTGGAGGATCTCGAATCCGCCCGGGAGGAAGTACGGCGAGTCGGCGCGGAGCTTGAGAAGCCCAAGCCGGACCGGACCACTCTGTCCTCCGTGCTGGAAAGACTGGCCGGCAGGGTCGCATCGGTGTCCACCCTGGCGGAAGCGGTGGCGAATCTGACCAAGCTGATCTTCTCGTAGGCCGCGCGCGCCGTCCTCGCCGCCCCTGCGCCGAGGCGGACGGCCGTAAGCCTCGGCCCGCGACACCCGGCCTGCCGCGAGGCCATACGGCGGCAGGTCACCGGGCCCCGGCGTGAGGTGGCTCGCGCGGAGTGATCAGAGGTCGGTCTCGGCGCGCGCCGGCAGGCCGTACCGCAGGGCGAGGTCGGTCCACCGTGACAAAAACCGCCTCTTCGCCGCACTGGCCCGTGCGGAGAACGCCTCGGCCTCCGCGAGGTCGGGGTCGTGTGAGCCCGCGCAGCCCTTGCGGGCCCACGCCAGATAGTGCTGATCGGCCCGGTAGGAGGCCTCGAGAGCGTCCACAAGGTCGCTTTTGAGCGCTGCCCCGCCGTCGAGCGCATCCACCGCCAAGGCGCGGGCGCGCTCCAGTTGCTCCTTACGGGAGCGTGTGGCGGCGGCGATGGCCGAGACCGCACGGTCGTCCGCCGCGCAGCTCATGACGGCCGTGACGGCCCGCCGCAGTGCCGTACGGGCTGCCCCGCTCGCGCCGAGCAACGCGTCGACGGCCCGTGCCTGGCCTTTCGCGGCGTCGCCGGTCGTTTGGTCACCTTGCCGGTTGCCGTCCGCGGTGGAGTCCGCGGCCGGGGCGGTCGCGTCCTGCTCGCCGCTCTCACCGGGCTCCGGACGCGCCGTCGCCGCGCTCGCCTTGCCCGACGCCGGGTCCGCGGGGTCGATGCCCTCGCCCCGCCAGACGAAAGCCGCGGCGACCACGGCGGCCACCGCCGTTAGGGCGGCGAGCGGCACAAGCCGCGATCGAAGAGAACGCGGCGCGCCGTGCGAGGTGGGCCGTGAGCACGACGGCGTCTCTCCCGGCGCCGACACCTCTCCCGGCGCCGACACCTCTCCTGACGTGGGCGCTTCTCCCTGCGCGCGTGTCGCCATGTCCACTCCGCATCGGGCGCACCGGGGCGCGTCTCCCACATCGGCATGGCAGCGCGGACAGAGGCCGCTACTCATTGAGAATCCCGATGATGTGCGCTGGCGCCGTGAATATATACCATTCGGTGTCTGAGCCGACGAATTCGGCAATTATCGCGTACGGCACGGGTTTACCTCCGATGCGGGTCACTGTTTCGATTGTGAAAATCGCACTTTCCAAACTCACCGACGGTGTGGCGAAGTGCGCGTCCTCGCCGCGTTCGCGCTCAATTGTGGAGCCGGAGGATATGGACTATCAGGGAAACGAGTAATGTGACCGCAGCTTTAGGCCAGGTGTGATGCCGCGCTTCATGAACGTGGGGTGTGCGCGGCGTACCTGGCTGCGTCCGCCAACGAGCGAGCCGGGGGCTCGCGATGGAGGGAAGGCGGAGGAGAAGCCGGAGAAAGGCCGAGGGTCTGCGACACCGCAGGCGACGAGTCCGCATCCAGGCCCGCGGCGATTTGCGGTCCGATGCCCCGATCGGGGAAAGCCCCGACCGGAGCGCGCTCAGGCTCGGGCGGCGTCTCGTCGCGCGCATCAGCACGCTGCCGGGGACGTGCTCGTGGAGCCACGGCTACGCAGGTGGGCGGGGGACGGTGCCGCCAGGTCTGGCATCGCCTGGGAGGGCAGGAATGGTCCGGCCCGAGGCGTTGCACCACCCGGCCGGGCTGGACCGGCCTCTTGCAGGTCGGTAACGTCAGCCGGGTCGCAGACGAACCCGGACGGACGACCTTCCGGCCGGCCCGCCCTCGCGCGTGGCGGGCGGGCCGGATCGCCGGATGTCAGTCCTGCTTGCGGGCGCCGAACATGATCTCGTCCCAGGTCGGCACCGACGCGCGGCGTCCGCGCGACTTGCGGGGGCGCGGGGGAGCCGGCTTCGGCACCGGCGGGGCCGGCGTCTCGGGCTTGGCCTCCTTCGGGCCCTCCTTCGCGCCGCCCTTCGGCCCCTCGCCCGCGTGCTGCGGCTTGCCCTGGCCGCCGGACGCCGCGGCGGCGGGAGCCGCCGGTGTGGGCGTCACCGGGGCCGCGGACGGCGTGGCGGGCTCGCTCGCGGCGGCGGCAGCGGCGGGCTGCGCCGCGGCCGGCGGCGTGGGTTCCGCCGCGGGCGCCGCAGACTCCACGGGCGGCGTGGGCGCGGGGACGGTGATCGCCGCAGGCGACTGGCCGGTCGCGCCGGCGGTGTCGTCCGTACCCGCCGCGGGCGGTTGCTCCGCCGGTACGGAGGCCGTGTTCTCGCCGGGACCGGCGGCACCGGCCGCCACGGGGGCGGGCCGGGGCACGGCCGGCTCGGCGGG
>JADGHC010000512.1 GCA_019689655.1 Microbispora sp. | reverse complement strand
TCCTCCGCCTCCGGGCGCGGAAGCTCCAGGGCGAGCAGTGTGATGGCGATCGCGAAGACGGCGTCGGCGAAGACGCCGACGCGTTCATGGGTGAGCCCGGGACGCACCTGAGGCGTGGCCATGCGGATCTCCAATTTGAAGGGGGGTAGTGCCAGCATTGTGACAGAGATCACTGACAAGATCCCGATTCGAGACCGGAACGAGAGGATCCGCGCTCTGCCCGCCATCCCGGCCGCCGTGTCCGGCATCTTGAGTCCCGTGCCTTGCCCGGCATCTGCGAGTCCTGCGCTCTGCCCGCTGTCCTGGCCGTCGCGCCCGGTATCCCGGATCCCCACGTTTTGGACCGCCCTCCGGAGCTCCGCGCCAGGACCGCAAGCCTGTGTCCGGCCGCCTGCCCGGCCTCTCGCGCAGCCCCATCCGAAGGGGCTCCCCGCTCGGTGCCGAGCTTGGTGAAATCTGCCCATGAATGCGGCAGGGGTGGGCGACACTCGCCAATGAAGGCCGGGGTGGGGCTGGATAGTTTCCGGATGTGGGCGGACGCGTACTGATCGCACTCGGCGGCAACGCCATGACGGCTCCCGACGGGAGCGCGTCCCCGGCCGACCAGCAACGGGCGATCGGCGAGGCGATGGCTCACGTGGCGGCGCTCAGCAGGGCCGGGCACGAGGTGGTGCTCACCCACGGCAACGGGCCCCAGGTCGGCAACCTCCTGCTGAAGAACCAGCTCGCCGCCCACGTCGTGCCGCCCGTCCCGCTCGACTGGTGCGTGGCCCAGACACAGGGCACGATCGGCACGCTCATCATGAACGCCCTGCAGCGCGAGCTGGGGCACGCGCGGGTGGCCACGATCGTCACCCGCACGCTCGTGGACCCGGACGACCCGGCGTTCCAGGACCCCGTGAAGCCGATCGGGCGGTACTTCGGCGAGGAGGAGGCGCGCCGCTTCGAACGGCACGGCCAGGCCTGGCGGCGCTTCGAGCGCGGATGGCGGCGGGTGGTCGCCTCGCCGCGGCCCGTGGAGATCCTCGACGCCCCCGCCGCCGTCGCGCTCATCGAAGCCGGGTTCACCGTCGTCGCCGCGGGAGGCGGCGGAGTGCCGGTCGTACGCGGCGCGGACGGCGCGCTGACCGGGATCGAGGCCGTGATCGACAAGGACCTCGCCGCCGCGGCGCTGGCGGCCGCCGTCGGCGCCACCGACCTCGTGATCGCGACCGACGTGCCGAACGCCGTCGTGGACTTCGGCACGCCACACGCCCGGCCGATCGGGGAGATCGACGTGACCGCCCTGCGCGAGCTGCAGGCGGCCGGCCATTTCGCCGGGGGCAGCATGGGGCCCAAAGTCGAGGCCGCTCTGCGCTTCGCCGAGGAGACCGGGGGAAGGGCCGTGATCACCTCGCTGCACCACATCGGTGCCGCGCTGTCAGGAAATATCGGTACGAGGGTGCACAGAGGGGTGGAGAGATAATGCCGGATCCAATTGAGGTACGAAAGGTCCCCATCGAGAGCGTCACCGACGCCTCCGGATTGGCGAGGCTGATCGACGACGGTGTGATCGAGGCCGACCGCGTGCTTGCCGTGATCGGCAAGACCGAGGGCAACGGCGGCGTGAACGACTACACGCGGATTCTGGCCGACCGGGCCTTCCGCGAGGTGCTCGTGGCCAAGGGCACGCGTACCGCCGAGGAGGTCGCACAGGTGCCCCTGGTGTGGTCCGGCGGCACCGACGGCGTGCTCAGCCCGCATGCGACGATCTTCGCCACGATCGACCCGGCGAAGGCCGTACGGACCGACGAGCCGCGGCTGAGCGTCGGCGTGGCGATGAGCGAGGTGATCCTCCCCGAGGACATCGGCAGGCCCGCCATGGTCGAGAAGGTGGCGGCCGGGGTACGCGAGGCGATGAAGATCGCCGGCATCGACGACCCCGCCGACGTCCATTACGTGCAGACCAAGACGCCGTTGCTCACGCTGTCCACGATCACCGACGCCAAGGAGCGCGGCCAGACGGTCGTCACCGAGGACACGCTGAAGTCGATGGACATCTCCAACTCCACCACGGCGCTCGGCATCGCGGTCGCGCTCGGGGAGATCGAGATGCCCTCGGCGGAGCAGATCCACAAGGACCTGTCGCTTTACTCGTCGGTCGCCTCGTGCTCCAGCGGGGTCGAGCTCGACCGGGCCCAGATCGTCGTCGTGGGCAACGTACGCGGGATCGGCGGCCGCTACCGCGCCGGGCACTCGGTCATGAAGGACGCCCTGGACACCGACGGCATCTGGGAGGCCATCCGGAGTTCGGGCATCGAGCTGCCCGAGCGGCCGCACCCGAGCGACCTCGGCGGCCGGCTGGTCAACCTGTTCATCAAGTGCGAGGCGGACCCCTCGGGCCGGGTACGCGGGCGGCGCAACATCATGCTCGACGACTCCGACGTCCACTGGCATCGCCAGATCAAGGCGACCGTCGGCGGGGTCGCGGCGAGCGTGACCGGTGATCCGGCGGTGTTCGTCTCCGTGGCCGCGGTCCACCAGGGTCCGTCCGGCGGAGGCCCCGTCATCGCCATCGCCGACCTGGGGTGACCTCGTCGTTCTCGCGCCGACGCCGTCCGGGTGCCCGGCCGGGCCGCCCGCCCCGGACGCCGTGTTCGCCGGCGGGCGCGTCCACGCTTCGGTGATCACGCAGGCGGCTCGGATTCACCGGCGGCAACGCCCTCCGTGACCGACGCGGTGCGGAGGGCGGCCCCGGCCGGCGGTAGGGTCGGGAGACGTGCCATCGATTCCGCAGCCCCTGCGCCCCGACGACGACGGCAGCACCGACGCGCCCGTCGCGGCGGCGCTGTCGGCGTTCCAGGCCGGTACGGCGACCGCGGCCGACGTCCTGGCGGCGCTCGCCGGGACCCGGCTGCTGGTGCCCGTGGTCGCGCTGCTCACCAAGTCGGAAGTGGGGGAGCACGGACTACGCCGGGAGAAGGAGAGCGAGATGGCTCTCCCGAAGCTGGTCGGCAAGGACGGCCGCGAGGCCGTGCTGGCCTTCACCGGAACCGAGCCGATGCGCAGGTGGCGCCCGGACGCCAGGCCGGTGCAGGCCACGGCTCCGCAGGTCTGCCAGGCGGCGCGGCACGAGAACGCCGCCGCCGTGGTGGTGGATGTGGCCGGGCCGGTCCCGTTCGTGATCGAGGGCGCCATGCTGCAGGCCCTCGCCACGGTGGAGGAGGCGAAGAGAGACCCCTCCGCCGTCGACCGCCTCGCCCGCGAGGTGCCGGGTGCCACGGTGGCCCGCCTGGGGGCCGTGGAGGACAAGCCCCGCGGCCGCTGGTGGCGTCGGCGCCGCGCCTGACCTCGCGGCGTCAGCGGAACGGATTGCGCCCGGTTACCGTCAGGTAGAGCGGGAAGACGACGACCCACGCCAAGAGGCATCCCAGGAACCATGCCTCGGGCGTCGCCATCCGGATGGACCCGACGGCGAAGACGGCGGGACGGCCCCGCCTGATCCGCCCCTTGGCGTCCGCGTAAACCCACGCGTCGGCCGTCAACGCCACGGCCAGGAAGACAAGCGGCACCAGCGCGGTCGTAGATGGCCCTGTCATTGCGCCGTCCTTCCGGCGTTGGGTGAGGGGCTTTGCGATCAGTCTACCGATGCGCCTTCTGCCGTTCCGGCGGCCGAGACCACGCCTCATCATCCACAGGAGAGCGGCTGTCCACAGGGGAGCGCGCACCTCGGGTCGTGCCGGCGCGCGGGCGTTAGTGTCGGCCACGTGTCCCTCGTCGTCGTCCTCGCCGCCGGCCTCGGCTTGATCGCGGGCGCGTACGCCCGTGCGCTCGCCGCGGGCTTCCAGGCACGGCCCGAGGCGGGGCCGGAAGCACGGCCCGAGGTGGGGCCCGAGGCGCGGCCGGAAATACGGCCCGAAGCGCTGCCGGGGGCACTGCCTCAAGCACGGCTCGGCGGGGAACCGGCCGACCGCCGCGAGGAGGCGCGGTCGGCCTTCGCGGCGGCGGCCCGGGCCGTGCCCCTGCCCCGCCCGCCGTACGTGGTCGAGTGCGCGACCGCGCTGGCCGTCGCGCTGGTGGCCGGGCGGATCCACGACGGCTGGGTGCTGGCCGCGTGGCTGTACGCGGTGGTCGCCGGCGCCGCGCTCGCGGAGATCGACCGGAGAACCTGGCGGCTGCCCGACGCGATCACGCTGCCGTCGTACCCGATCCTGCTGGCCCTGATCGCGCCGTCTGGCCGCCTGCCGCCCGCGGTGGCGTCGGGCTGCGCGCTCGGCGCCGTCTACGCCCTGCTGTGGTTCGTCCGTCCCACGGGCCTCGGGCTCGGCGACGTGAAGCTGGCCGGGCTGATCGGCCTGCTCACCGGTGCGCTCGGCGTCCAGGCCACGATCGTCGCCGGGATGGCGGGCCAGGTCCTCGGCGCGCTGTACGCCGCGGGGCTGCTCCTGGCCCGCAGGGCCACCCGGACCTCCGAGTTCCCGCTCGGCCCGTTCATGCTCGCGGGGGCGCTGGTCGCGGTCGCCTTCCCCGGGGCGTAACACCTGCGGTGATCCGTTCTGGGGGATCTGCGTACGATCATGGGGGTGTCGGGGGAC